>JBEVLH010000392.1:0-3960 GCA_040509255.1 Hyphomicrobium sp.
GGCGTCAATGAGGATGGCGGCATTATTGACGAGGACGTCGATAGGACCGTGGGCGCGTTCTATCTCCCCGAGCCTCTCCGGTATGCTGGCGGCATTGGCGATATCAAGCACCACCGGCACAACTTTAGCGCCGAGCTTGGCCGTCGCGAAATCCTCCGCTGCCAAGACGGCTTTCTCCTTTGACCGGACACCGGCCAGGACGCGGAACCCGCGCGACGCCAGCCCTCGGGCGATTTCGAATCCGATGCCGCGGTTGGCCCCCGTCACCAAAGCGAACCGTTCCGCCTCGTTGCTTGCCATCACTTGCCCTTCCGGCGGTTGACGATAACCCAAAACGTAAAAACCCCGCCGCGAACGACGGGGTCTCTCACCTAGACGAAAAACGTCGAAGAGCTGTTATTTCTTCTCTTCCTTCTTCGCGTCGTGCTTGCAGTGCGCGCGGAATTTCTTGCGCTCTTTGCCGTGCAGACCCTTTGCGTCCGCCTGCTTCGAGCACTCAATGGATTCCGCCGTGCGGGGCTTCTCGGCGGCGATTGCAGCGCCGGCGCCAATAACGAACGTGGCCGCAACGGCTGCAGCGATCAGTCTGGTCGTAATCATGGTGGTCTCCGTGTTCATTTTCAGGATTGGTTTCGGCGAGCCGCTCCGGACCTACCCGGCAGACGCGTCGCCCCCCACTGAACCATCGCGATTGAAACGCTCCGGCCAGCCCGCGGTTTCGCTATCACGCCGCTGAGCACTGCCGAACATACTGTTACGTAAGAACGGTAAATCGGCCCGCCGGGACGTCGGCGTTCATACTATTGCTCCGCCGTGACACTGTGGCGTCAAAACAGCATTTATGATCGGCCTTCTAATCCCTATATTTCCGTGGTGTCGCCCCCATCAAAATCATCAGGTCCGAAAGCTCCCCGCCCATCCCGCGGCAAATCGGGAAAGCCCTCCGCCCCTCCCGTCGAGACGGAAGCGGGTACGCCGGGTTTCGGGGAATCGAGCGGCTATTTCGCCCCCGCGGACTTCTCGGGGAAAACGTCCGCCAACGGACTTCCGAGCCTTCCGGCGTTGCGCCAGTCCGGACCGCGCCCGCCAATGGGCAGCGACAGTCTAACGGACAGCCTCACTGCCCTGCTCACTAAGCCCGAGGAACGCTCTGAACGTGCGAAGACCGTTCTCGCCAGGCAGCCGCTGATGGCAACTCATCCGATCGTGTCGGGTGGCATGCCGCTGTTTGTTCCGCATCGCCCCGAGCGTCCGGAAAAAAGCGAAGGCGGCGTCAAATTCAAGATCTCGTCGGAATTCGAGCCGAAGGGCGATCAGCCCCAGGCCATCGCCGAACTCGTCGAAGGCGTGAGCAAGCACGAGCACAATCAGGTGCTGCTCGGCGTGACTGGCTCGGGCAAGACGTTCACGATGGCCCACGTTATCGAGCGCACCCAGCGGCCCGCGCTCATCTTGGCGCCGAACAAGACGCTGGCGGCCCAGCTCTACGGCGAGTTCAAGAGCTTCTTTCCCGAGAACGCCGTCGAATATTTTGTCTCGTATTACGATTACTATCAGCCCGAAGCGTACGTCCCGCGCACGGACACGTACATCGAAAAAGAATCTTCTATCAACGAACAGATCGACCGCATGCGCCACTCGGCGACGCGCGCGCTGCTCGAGCGGGACGACGTGATCATCGTTGCATCGGTCTCCTGTATCTACGGTATCGGCTCGGTCGAAACCTACACCGCGATGACGTTCACCGTTCGCGTGGGAGAGCAACTGTCGCGCGACCAGTTGCTGGCCGACCTTGTCGCTCTTCATTATCGCCGCAACGACCAGAATTTCGTCCGCGGCACCTTCCGCGCCCGCGGCGACACCGTCGAAGTCTTCCCGGCCCACTTTGAGGACCGCGCCTGGCGCTTCTCGATGTTCGGCGACGAGATCGAAAGCATCGTCGAGTTCGATCCGCTGACCGGTGCCAAGACCGATGAACTGGCGCTCGTGAAACTGTACGCCAACTCGCACTACGTCACGCCTAAGCCGACGCTGCAGCAGGCTATAAAATCGATCAAGATCGAGTTGAAGCAGCGCCTCAACGAGCTTTACGAAGCCGGGAAATTGCTCGAAGCCCAGCGCCTCGAACAGCGCACGACCTTCGACATGGAGATGATGGAGGCGACCGGCTCATGCGCCGGCATTGAAAACTATTCTCGCTATCTCACCGGCCGCAACCCCGGCGATCCACCGCCCACGCTATTCGAATATCTCCCCGACAACGCCCTCGTCTTCGCCGACGAGAGCCATGTGACCGTTCCGCAAATCGGCGGCATGTTCCGCGGCGACTTCCGGCGCAAGGCCACGCTTGCGGAATACGGCTTCCGCCTGCCCTCATGCATGGACAATCGCCCACTCCGTTTCGAGGAGTGGAACGCGATGCGCCCGCAGTCGGTGTTCGTCTCGGCGACACCCTCTAGCTGGGAGCTTGAGCAATCTGGCGGCGTCTTCGCCGAGCAGGTTATTCGTCCGACCGGTCTGATTGACCCTGTCGTCGAGGTGCGCCCGGCCAAGTCGCAGGTCGATGATCTTCTCGATGAGGTCCGGCAGGTCTCGCTCAAAGGCTATCGCACACTCGTCACCGTGCTGACCAAGCGCATGGCTGAAGACTTGACCGAATACATGCACGAGAACGGCGTGCGCGTGCGCTACATGCACTCCGACATCGAAACTCTGGAGCGCATCGAGATCATTCGCGATCTACGCCTCGGCGCCTACGATGTGTTGATCGGCATCAACCTTCTGCGCGAAGGCCTCGACATTCCCGAGTGCGCGCTCGTCGCCATCCTGGACGCCGACAAAGAGGGATTCCTGCGTTCTGAAACCTCTCTCGTGCAGACCATCGGCCGCGCCGCGCGCAACGTCGACGGCAAAGTCATTCTCTATGCCGATCAGATCACCGGCTCGATGGATCGCGCTATCGCCGAGACCAATCGCAGGCGCGAGAAGCAGGTGGCCTGGAATGAAGCCAACGGCATTACCCCGGAAAGCATCAAGCGCAACATCCAAGACGTCATGCAGTCGGTCTATGAGCAGGACCATGTGACCGTAGATGCCGGATTAGCGGACGGCGGCAACGTGCAGGTGCTCGGCCACAACTTGCACGCCGTCATCGCCGACATGGAACGGCGCATGAAGGACGCAGCCGCCGATCTCGAATTCGAAACGGCCGCGCGTCTTCGCGACGAGATCAAACGCCTGCAACAAACCGAACTTGCGATTTCCGACGATCCGCTGGCGCGCCAGTCCGAGGTCGAAGAGAAGGCCGGAAGCTTCAAAGGCGCGCGCAAATACGGCCCCAAGGCCAATGTCCCGCCTCAGGTCGCCGGCGGCTCGCGCGTCAAGAACGAGTACGAACCGGTTCAGCCGACCTACGCGCAATCGACATCGCGTATCAAAAAGCCTTCGCTGGATGACATGGGCCCGGGTACCGATCGTCCTCTCCCCGCACGCGCTCCCACCGTCGACAGCCGCTCCAAGGCCGGTGCGTTCGGCGAAAAAATTTCTGGCCCTCACAAGCCGACTCTCGACGAAATGGGCCCCCACGCATCGCTGCCGGTGAAATCCGGCGATAAGCCATCGCGGATCACGATACCGACCCAAACCCGCGAATTCAGCGATCCGAACGAGAAGAAGGGCCGCCGCGGCAGGCCGCGCAAAACCGGCCGCCCGGGCCAGTAAACCCGCACGAACTGCCGCAATATCGGGGTTCTCAGCGTGATCGGGAACCTCACCGGACGCGATCCGTTCCTCAGTTGTACAGCAATCTAAGGAACCTCTAATGCCCAAAATCTCGAACGCCAAAATACTCATTCTCGCGACCGACGGCTTCGAGCAATCCGAACTCGAAGTACCTCGCGACAAGCTCAAAGCCGTAGCGCAACTTGTGCACGTCGCAGCGCCGAAGGATCGCAAGCAGAA
>JBEVLH010000393.1:0-10580 GCA_040509255.1 Hyphomicrobium sp.
AACATTTTCTCCGCCGCAGGATTGGCGCTACTTATCCGTCCACTGCTATCGATCGCCAATATGGCGGCGACCGCCGACTCTAAAATCGCCTGCAGCATGGGCAGCCTTGCGTGGACCGAGGTTGGGGGCACCCTACTGCGTCGCACTTTGAGAATCCAGCGGTCAGCGTTGGCGAGAATGGGCTCTGGCAACGTTCGCTTGATACCACTGGTTGCGAACTGATCTTGATCAACGCGTTGCACGACCGTCGGACATATTTTTTGAAATTATTACGCGGAGGCGTTATGCTTTTTCAACAATCGGCAGATTTCAATCCGTTATTCGACGACGAGCATCCAGCGGCCAGATTTGTTGCCGACTGTGCCTTTCAATTCGAGGTCAGCCGATCGCTGCTCGCCTGCGCCGATGCCCTGCCGGGTAAATTGGATCGTACCGCAATCACATATTTCATTAAAGTTGTGCCCGCGGCATCGGTTGCTCACGCGCTTTTTCAGTCTGAGGTTGCTTTCCCGTTGTTGAGGCGTCGGCACGAAGGGGAAACGATTTCTCGCTGGCTTGACCGCCTCGAAGAGGAGCACATCGAGCTTTCGGGCGTCGGCGAGGAACTCGTGGCGCAATTTCATGCTGTCCTCAATGACGAATCCGTCGATGTCGAGATGCTGGGCTATTTGATGAGAAATGCGTCGGAGAGGCGACGCGTTCACGTGGAAATGGAGCAAGCGATACTCGCGCCACTTTTCCCTGCTGTCCTCGCGCCGGTAGAGCGCCAGGGCTTCGTGGCTTGGTCTAAGGCCCACCCTTGGCCCCTGAACGGCATTGAACGTTAGATGGGCTCGTTTCCAACGTTAAAGCCGATCTCGGTAGTTGACCCCGATCAAGGCGAGATCTTCCGCGCGGCGTCAGAAATCATCATGAGGGCTTATTAAACGTAGGAGTCTCTCGATGCTCGACAACCCGCGACACGCAGAAAATCGCACGAGATCGTCCGCAGCGGAAAAGGCCCCGACGCCGGGATCATTTCTCTTCCGGCTCTGCAGTCCCGCCGCCGACAACTTGGTTGCGGCCCAACAGGTCGGAGACGCAATCACAAGAGATTGGCTGAAGTTCGTGGCCGACCGGATGTCGAAAGATATGTCGTTTCCCGAGCAACTCGCTGGCTGCAAGACGATAGACGAGGTCTATGTCCTTTATGGCGAATTCTGGCAGCAGACGGCGAGGGATTACGCCGCCGAGTATACGACCATCGCCAATTTGGTCTGGAACGCGATGCGCGCGGCACCGTCCTGCTCCTCGGACAAAGGTCAATCTTGCGGGCGCTGCGCTGGCGCCAAATCAGCAGCCTAACGCTTTTGCGAGGAGGATGAATCATGAAAGCACGAGATGTCATGACCACCCATGTCGTTTCAGTCACACCGGACTGCTCGATCTTGGAAATGGCAAAACGGATGAAGCAGTACCGCATCAGCGGGCTGCCGGTCATCAATGCCGGGGGCGTCCTCGTCGGCATCGTTACAGAGGGTGATTGCCTTCATCGCTCGGAGACGAATACCGAAGTGAAGAGATCGGGATGGCGCTCGCTTCTGACATCTTCTGAGACTCTCGCTCAGGAATATATTCGCTCGCACGCGCGAAAGGTCGGTGAGGTGATGACGCCGGATCCGATCACAGTCGATGAAGATACCGACCTCGACGAGGTCATCCACCTCATGGAGAAGAACCGAGTCAAGCGATTGCCTGTCGTAAATGGCGGTGCGGTCGTGGGCATTGTAAGTCGCGCTAATATCGTGCAGGCGTTGTCAGGCTTGGTTCGCGACAGCGCGCCCTTTCGTCAGGACGACATTGTCTTACGCGACAAGGTGCGGACCGAGATGAGCAAGCTACCGTGGGCAGCGAACGAGTTTGTCAACGTCACTGTAAAGGACGGGATCGTTGACCTGTGGGGCTCTTTCACCGCGTACCGTCAGGACACCGCAGTCGTCGTCGCGGCTGAAAATGTTCCTGGGGTGAAAGAAGTGAGAAGCCATCTTGCTTGGATAGATCCGATGTCGGGCTTGGTCGTGTATTACCCTGAAGAGCAAGCGCAGCGAGCATCGGCAGAGCTGGCGTCTTGAAGATCGGACGACGTGCCCGCCTTTTGTCGCGCAGCCCTCGGAGACGACCGTGCGCCCATATCTGAAAGCTTTTTTGTTCTTCGCCATGCTATTCGCGGCTAGCCACGTCGTCCGGCTGATAGTTACGCCCGGAGTTGCGCCAGTTGCCGACAATGAACAGCCAACTTTGAAATTCTTGAGCGCTTTTGTGCTCAAATCCTTGGAGAACATCGGGCTCTACGGGACAGTCATCGTGTTGCTTTTTGGAGTGGGATGGCTGTTGAGCAATTTCCTGCCCCCCGCTAGGCGCTGATCCAAGGCAACGCGTGCACGGCGTGCGTTCGCTGACACTTTTGAGGTTATCTAAGACGGGTGACTCTCAAATCTTGCATCTTCGATATTGACCAGGCCCGCGCTGACCGCGAGCCAGACAAGATGGGCGTCGGTTTGGGCACCAATCTTGCCCTTGATGGCGTAGTGGTGGTTGCGAACCGTCTTGGTGCTGAGATTGAGTAGGTCGGCAATGGCTTCGCTTGTCAGCCCAGAAGCGAGGAGCCTGAGAATTTCGATTTCGCGCGGGCCGAGTTGCTCGACGATGAGTTCCGGCCCTGCGAGACGATCGGCGGCGATGGCTCGCGAGATGTCTTCGCTTAGAAACCGGCCACCGCCGGCAATGGCTTTCACCGCTCGAATCAGTTCGCCCGGAACGCTGCTCTTCGTCACGTAACCCGATGCGCCGGCTTCGAATGCTTTGAGCGCGAATGCCACACCGAGGTGCATCGTGAATACGAGGATCTTAGCGTCTTTGTCCCATTGGCGGATATGGCGGACGGCCTCAAGGCCACTCGCGCCCGGCAATGCCAAGTCCATCACGACCACGTTCGGACGGTGCTTCTTGTAGGTGCGGTAGGCCTGCTGCGCATCATCGGCTTCCGCACAAACGTGGAATTCGGCTTGGCGTTCGAGCAGCCGATGATACCCCTCCCGCACGATCGGGTGATCGTCGACGAGAAGGATTTCGATTACATTCATGCGAGGGCCTCGTTGGACGCCAGCGCGTTTTGGCGCCCCCAGACCGGGATCAGCGCCGCCACGCGCACGCCGTTTGCCGCCTTGCCAATTGAAAGGCTGCCGCCGAGAGCAGATATTCGCTCGCGCATTCCGAGGATACCGTGGCCGTGCCCGCGGTTGATGCGGATCGGATCGCCGCCGCCGTTATCCTCCACCGTGAGCGCGATCGTGTCAGCTTCGATGCGAATCCGCTCGACGCTCAGGCGCACCTCGGTCGGCGACCCGTGCTTCACCGCATTGGTCAGGCATTCCTGGGCGATGCGATAGATGTCGATCGCTACCCCTTTCGGCAAAGCCGCGAGCTTGCCGACGACGTTCAGTCGGACGCGGGGATGCAACACGGACTGCGTGTTGTGATCGGACACAAGCTGACGAAGGCTCGCCTCGAGGCCGATCTCCTCAATGTTCTGAGACCTCAATCGAAGAAGCGTGCCGCGAAGATTCTCCATCATGCGCTGTTGGGCTCGAGCGATCGCGCGTGCGTCGTCGATAAGGTCCACCCGGTCCGACGGCGCTCCAGACTCGATGCTGGCCGCGAGCGCTGCGGTTGCGGTCAAGCATTGACCAAACTCGTCGTGAAGATCGCGTGCGAGCGCCCGGCGCTCATCTTCCTGCACCTGAAACAATCGCGCTGTGAGAGCCGCCCGTGCGTCGTTGGTGCGCGCCAGCTGGTCGGAGAGATCGTTGACCGCTCGAGCGATGAGATCGAATTCTGCCGTTCGGAAACGGGGGAGGCGCTGACCAAGCTTGCCCGTCTCCAACGTTCGCAAACCGTCAATGATCGTCCGAGCCGGGAGCAGCGCATACCCGATCATCAAAGTCGCGAGAAAGGAGATTGCGGCCGCCATCACCGTCGCGACACCGACGACGATCGACACTTGATGCCAGGACAGCCGCAACACGGCGTCCGGCTGAGCGAGCGATGAGACAAATCCTGCGTCTTTATCCCTTATCGAGAGATAGCGCTTCACAGGCGTCTGAGGATTGAAGAGGAAATTGTAAATGTCCGAGTACCAATCTGGCGCCGGCGCGCCGAGCGCTTCGATTTGGCTGCAGAGTTGCCGAGGATCGTCGTGCGGCGGTGCGAAGGTCACGCAGATCCCGGGCGAGACGACGCTTGCGGTCGCCAGCGTTTCCCAATCTGGCATCGGTAGCAGCGTGTCCTTGCTCATGCCGCCGCGCCACAGCAGCTTCTGCCAATAAAGACCTTCCAGGCGCTGACCGACGCGGTCGGCTGTGGCCGCGGTTTCGGATTCAATCGAACGATGGGCATCGATCATGACCCAGACGCTGGCACCAGCCAGACAAAACAAAACGACCGCCAAAAGTCGCCCCACAAGGCGGATCAGAAGATGCATGGCTCGGCTCCATCATTCGCGTCGGTGGAGTTGGCACCGACAATGGCGGCGTTGGCAAGGGCCCTGGCTCGCCGTCGGGCATATTGCCCAACTCCTATCGTGACCGATGCCCTTCGGAATGACCACCGGGTTGAGCATGGTCGGAGCCGGCGAATGTCCGCCAGAATTCCGGGGATCACTCATGCGTGCGCCGCTTCCTCTTTTTGTCAGGGTCTGGTTCGGGCTCGACCTCTTTCTCGCCCTCTTCCCGCCCCTGCACTGGGCGGCGAGCGGTACGAAGACGCTATTCGGCCTGCCGCAACCGCTTGTCTACCTTTATGGGACAAGCGCGTTCATCGCGGCGAGCGTCGTCGTCGCCTACCTCTGCGATAAGGGCCTCGGCGGCGGCCAAAGCGGGGAACGCTAAGGTATGGCGCTTCTCATCACCTTCGGCGCGCTCGCGCTGTTCTTCGCCGCCGTCGTTCTGATCTTGCAGCGCTCATACGTGGTGGACCGCAACTTCACGGATTTCGCCGTGGCGGGCCGCTCGTTCAGCGGCTTCTTTCAGGCTATGGCGTTCTTCAACACCTACCAGCCCGGGTTTGTCTTCCTGGGCTCGTTCGGCTTCATCGTGAAAACCGGCGTCGTTGGCATGGGAATTTCGACTCTGCTGGCGCCGGTCGTCATGTACCTGATGGCCGACCGGGTGTGGACCTGGGGGGCCAAGTACGATCTCCGGACGCAGCCGGACCTGATGGCCCTGCGCTATGGCTCGCGACACGTACGGTTGGTGGCGGCGTTGGTCGGCATCTTCGGGCTTTTCCCGTGGATGGTGCTCGGAATGCAATCGCTCGGCGCGGTGTTCTTCGCCCTGTCGCTCGGGCACCTGTCCTTCACCGAAGCGGTGGTGATCGGCGTCGCCGTCATGACGATCCGGCAGTTCTGGACGATCCGCATGGGGATGCGCGGCATCGTGATATCGGATCTGTTCCAAGGTGTGGTGGCTTATCTCTTGGGTAGCGCTCTTATCATCGGCCTGATCGCCTGGCTCTACGCAGGCGGGGCCTCCCTTGCGGCGCTGCCGGCAGATCGCTTTCAAATCCCGGGATTCGAGACGGACAGCTCCCTGCTCTTTCTCTCATTGACGCTGCTGCCGCTGCTCTGCAGTCTGTGCTGGCCGGATCTTTTCGTCAGGCTCTACACCGGCTCGGGCGTCGCGAGTGTCAAACGCTCTTCGGCGTATTGCGCGCCGATCGCGCTCGTCTTTGTGTCGAGCCTTGGATTCCTCGCACTGTTGGCTTCAGGGCGGCCCGACGTTGCGGCCAATCCAGATGCGGCGTGGTTCACTCTTGCGTTGGCGGCCGGCGGGCCGTCGCTGCTTGCGATGGCAGGCGTCGTCGTTTTTGCGGCTTCGATGGGGAATATCGACGCGACGGTGCAATCGATCGGCGCGCAGATCGCGAATGACGTCATCGGCGCGGTCCGACCCGATCGGGCGCCGATGAGCGAGCGCGGCTTGATGCTCACCTCGCAGGTCTCGATGGCTGCCATCACACTCCTCTCTGCTGCGATCGCGTGCCTTCCCCTGCCGGCGTTGTTCACGATCGCGCTCTTCGCCTTCCAGATCATGGTGCAGCTGTCCGTGCCGCTCTACTTCGGCATCTTCAGCAAGTTCGGAAATTCTCAGGGCGCCGTCGGGGGCATGCTCGCCGGTATTGCAACGGTCTGCGCGTTGCAGCTCACCTGGCCGATCGGCGTGCCGTGGGCCTTTGGCCTAACAACGGGCGCTCTAGGACTCGTTGTCAATCTCGCGGTGTTTGTGATTGCGGGCTTGGCTGTTCGTCGTTCTAAATCCGAGCAATTGCGCATCGACGCGCTGTTCGAGACCGTGAGATCGGGAGACAAATCATGGGCACAGCACGCTCCCATTCTTCAATACGCGAGAAAGCTGAACCCCGTAAACGTCGTGGACCTCAAAGCCTTGTCCGATGTCGCCGGCCGCTGGCTGGAAAGCGTGGGCAGAGATCAGCTAACGGCGTGGCCACGGCGAGGACCGCTGCTTCACTGGTTGATTTTTACCGGCGTGACCATCTTCGCGTTCGTTCTTGTTTGGCATTACGGTCTTATTCGACAAATGATCGTCAGCGATCGCACGCATATCTCGTCACTCATCGTACTCCTCTATATCGGCGCGTCGCTGCATTGCCTTTGGCGCACGATCATTATCTCTCGCGAGGACGACGCGGCGCGGCGAGCAGCCGCGCTCGTTGCCGCCGATCGTCGTCATCTCACCTTCGATAACGGCCCATCAGGCAGTCCACAGGCGCTTCCGGATGGCCTCGTCACGTCACACATTCGAAATCTGGCGATGAAAGCCCGCGCGCAGGGTTCCGCGCGTCTCGATCAGACACTGCTTCTTCGGGGGTTGGCTGGACAACTGCGCGGATCGAATCATTTCGGCTCATTTGCGAGCGATACGCTGATGAAGCTTGGCCTGCTCGGAACGATCGTCGGTTTCATCATGATGCTCGCGCCTATCGCGGGTCTCGACGCCGATAATCGGGGCGCCCTCAAGTCGTCCATGACGCTGATGAGCGATGGCATGGCCGTCGCCATGTACACGACGCTCGCGGGCCTCGTCGGCTCCATTCTCACAAAAATACAATACTACATGCTCGACGACGCCACGAGCCGACTATTCAGTTTTGCCGTAGGAGTAACCGAAGTTCATGTCGTCTCCGCCCTTGAACGGCAATCGGCGGCCGTCCGATGATGGACGACTTCGATTTCGCTTCCCGCGACGAACCGTTTGATCCATTTGGCGTCATGCTGTTCAAGGCGCTTCAGGTCATCGCCTTTCTGTTTTTCATTACGCTCCTGATGGTCGCGCCAGAAGCAAAGAGCGGAAAAATCGACACCAAGGCCGAATTCCTCATCACCATGAGTTGGCCGGATAATCACCCCGACGACGTCGATCTCTTCGTGCAAGATCCCTTAGGCCATATCGTTTTCTACCGCCGGCGCGAAGCGGGCTTCATGGTGCTCGACCGCGACGATCGGGGCGGCGCAAACGACTTCATCCTCGTCGGCGACACGAAGGTGGACTCGCCAATCCGGCAGGAAATCGTCAGCATTCGCGGCATCGTCGCCGGCGAATACACCGTCAACGTCTACCATTTTACCGCAGTCACAGGTCGGCCAGTACCTGTGTCCGTGAAGGTCGAACGGCTCAACCCCACGGTGCAGGTCGTGCACTACGACACGATCGAACTCAACGCCAGCGGCGAAGAGAAGACGGCTGTTCGATTCACGATGGATTCGAGCGGCAAGGTCAGCGGCGTCAGCCGCGAGCAGAAATCTCTGCTGCGCACGTTGAGCACATTCAATGGCTCGCATTGGACCGGCACCGGAATGCCAAAATGAACCTGCACGGTGAAATCCTTGGCTTGGCGATCGCGTATGCGGCGCTCGGCGTCCTGCTTTTGATCGCGGTTACGCGCGCCAATCTGCCGTGGATGGCAAAGGCAGGGATGATCGTTGCGACGAGCCTGTTATACATCGTCGTCTTCTTCAGGTTGCAGGGCCTGCTCGGCTGGGCGTCTTACGAAACGCTCCCGCCGCGATTTGAGCTGTTGTGGGCGCGGGTCGTCGAGAGCAACTTCGTCAATAATGAAGATGGCGCAATTTACCTGTGGGTCGAAACACTGGACGACGCCAATCGACCCAGCCTGGTGCCGCGAGCATATGTGCTGCCGTATTCATCGGCGCTTGCCGCCAAAATCCAAACAGCGAAGAGCGAGATTTCGCATGGCCGTCATCAAGTCGGACGCCCGACCGATTTTGGTGTTGGCGGAGGCGAACTGGTCGGCAGCAATTTGCCTTCGCGCACGGGCGGGGGGCCGGGAGGGGATCCCTCTGGCGGCGGACTTCTGGATTCCAAGTTTTTGGGCGGCGGTGCGCCGTCAATCGATTTCGCGCCTTTGCCGCCGCCGATCCTACCGCCGAAGGATGAGCCATAAGGTCTTCTTCGGATCTCGCCTTAGACCAGGCTCAACGATGCGAGACGAACCGGCTTGTAATACCGGTTCAGCTCGCGAAAATGGCGCGTCTAGGAAATAAAGTTTGCAAGCACCATACATACGGCGCTGAGTGCCATCACGGCCGTGGCAAGCCAGCCTAGTCTCCACAGCCATCCTTCCACCGCGAACTGCCCCATGATCTTGTCGCGCCCCGCCATCAGCATCATGATCGTCATGATCGGCACGGCGACCAAACCATTGATGACGGCGCTCCAGTAAAGCGCTTTGATTGGATCAATGCCCGATAGGGTCACCGCGGTGCCCGCCGCTGTTGTGCACACCAGGGTCGCGTAGAAGGCCCGGGCGCGATGTGGCTTGCGGTCGAGACCGACTGGCCACTTGAACGTCTCGCCGACGGCATACGCCGCCGAGCCTGCCAATACGGGTATTGCAAGAAGGCCCGTTCCTATGATGCCGGCGGCAAACAGAACGAAGGCGAATGGGCCTGCTATGGGACGCAACGCTTCTGCGGCCTGAGTAGACGTTGCGATATCTTTTATCCCGTGCGCGTGCAGCGTCGCCGCCGTGGTGATGATGATCGAGATCGCGATCAGATTTGAGAATGCCATCCCTATGACCGTGTCAGCGCGAATGCGCTCGAATTCGCCTTTTGCCTGTCGTGGCGCATCAACAAGGGGCTTGCGCTCCGGATCGATCCGCTGCTCCTCCGCTTCTTGCGATGCCTGCCAGAAAAACAAATAGGGCGAAATGGTCGTGCCAAAGATCGCCATGAGCGTCGTAAGAAAATCCTTGTTCCATTCGACGTGTGGAACAAGGACGCCCTGAATTGCGGCCGCCCAATCGAGCTTAAGGGCGAACAGCGCTGCTACATACGCGAAGAGCGATAACGTGAGCCAGCGCAGCACCGATGCGTACCGTTCGTAGGATAGGAAGACGATAAGTACCGTCGTGACGACGCTGAATAGAGGAATGAAAAGCCAGGGTGTCCCGCCGATCAACATGCGGGTCGCGTCTCCCATCGCGTTGAGGTCGGCTCCGATATTGATCGCGTTGGCAATAAACAGCAAAACGATGATTGGATAGAGCAATCCGCGCGGAAAATGTCTGCATAAGTTTCCCGCGATGCCATGGCCGGTGGTACGGCCGATGCGGGCGCTGATTTCCTGGATTGCGACCATCAGCGGAAAGGTCAGGAGCATCGTCCAGCCGATGCTATATCCAAATTGTGCGCCGGCTTGACTGTAGGTGCCTATGCCGGATGGATCGTCGTCGGATGCGCCTGTGATCAGCCCCGGTCCGAGAGCGCTAAAGATATTGGCGGGCCTGTTGGGTGCGGGTTTTGGGCCGGGCGCGACGTCTTCTTTGTTCACCTGGCAAACCTCATGGCATTGCAAACATTAAGCCTCGAACGACGATCGGGATCGTTCTGTTCCGTCTCGCTGGCGCACAGACAAGTACCCTCCCCCGCCTCGGACAGGGTGTGTAGGTCGCAATTGGGGGGATGATCCGGGGAAAGAAGGTTAAGCCGTCGCCACCGGGCTTGTTCACATCCTTTGGCCGACAGCGCTCGCGATCGCGAAAGTCGGTTCTGGGATTGCGATCAGGAAAGCTTACAGACGACTAGCGCGAAGCAATCGAGTTCGTTGCCACCGAAAGCGCAATATCACTTTCGCGTAGAAATGCCCGCTATCAAGATGTCGACCAGGCGCTTAGCGGCGCGCCTGTCGGTGGGCGCACCAAGCGTCGCGACACCAGCTAGCGCCCGCAGAAGGTCGAGGGGATCGATCGGAAGGCGGATGTCGCCGCTGGAAACGGCATTATCGGCCAGCATCGCGATGGCGTTTTTGGTTTGGACACCGCTCGCCGCGTAAAGGTGCGATGGTCCTCCGACGAGCGAGTTCATGACCTCCGACATGCCATGTTTGGCTTCCATGTAATCGACGAACACCAGCAGCCATTCGCGCAGCGCCTTGAGGGGCGGATGCTTTTGGGCGAGGCGGCTGGCTGCCTCCGCGAGCTGCTCCGTCTCATTGCGGTAGACG
>JBEVLH010000394.1:0-6287 GCA_040509255.1 Hyphomicrobium sp.
TGGCACCCCAGCACGGACCGTTTGGTCCGGAGCGCGCTGAACCATGTCGATGCCGGCCAGTTGGTGGGCGTACTCATGACCGGCATGGGAGACGATGGAGCGCAGGCAATGACCGTCCTGAACAGCAACGGTGGACGGACCATCGCCGAAGCCGAAGAGACCGCCGTGGTTTGGGGAATGCCCGGCGAACTGGTGAAAGCGGGCGGCGCCGACTTCGTGCTGCCATTGCCCGACATCGCTGCGCAACTGAGAAAGCTGGTGCCTTGAATGCCCTTGATCAAAGGCAAATCCAACCAGCCCAACGATGAAACGACCGGCCGTGAAGCCGGGCAGGCGGACATCGCTGCCGCGATGTCGGGTGGAACGGTGGATGAGCGCTGGGCAGCAGTACGCGCCGCTGCGAATGTACCGGCGGGTCTGGATATTCTCAGGCACGCGCTCACGACCGAGACCGTGTCGCGGGTGAGAGAAGCAATATTCACCGCGTTGGCCAGGATCGGGACGCCGGCGAGCGCTGCGGTTGTGGCGGCCTATGTCGGATCGGATGATCCGGAAATGCGCACGGGTGCCCTCGACGCGCTACGTGCGATGCCCGAGGCAACGGCGCGTCACCTGCCAGATCTGCTGCGCGACAGCGACCCCGACGTGCGCCTGCTGGCATGTGAACTGGTGCGCAACCAGCCGACTGAGGCCGCCAACGAGCTGTTGTCGTCCCTGCTTGCCGACGAAATGCAGGCCAATGTCTGCGCTGCGGCGGTCGAGGTTCTTGCCGAAATCGGCGATCACGCAATCCTGCCTGTCTTGCAGGGCTGCGCGGCACGCTTTCCGGACGATCCGTTCCTGGCATTCGCGATCGGACTGGCCAGCGATCGCATCGGTTCACAAGCGTCGTGCCGTGGCTGAACCGGCAACCATCACCGAGGACGAGTTTCGAAAACTCGCCGAATTCCTCTACCGGCGTACGGGAATGGTCTTCAATGAGGCGAAGCGATATTACGTCGAGCGGCGCATCCTGGACAGGATGGCTGCGACGTCGAGCGATACGTTTGCCGGCTATTTCATAATTCTTCGCGGCGAGATGCGGCGCGAGGTCGAGCATCTGATCAACGCCTTCACGGTCAACGAAACCTATTTCTACCGCGAAGACCACCAGCTCGAATGTCTTGCGCGCGATCTTTTGCCGGACCGGGTCCGGTCCAAGCGGGCGGGTGAAGCGATCCGGATCTGGTCGGCGCCCTGTTCAACAGGCGAGGAGCCCTATTCGATCGCAATGTGGCTTCTGGAAAACTGGCCGCTGGTGGATACCTACGACATCGAGATTGTCGGGTCCGACATCGACACGCGAGTCCTGGAGGCTGCGGCGAACGGCACCTATGGAAAGCGCGCGCTGATGCGCTTGCCAGCCGATGTCATCGCCAAATATTTCCATCAGGTCGACGAGCACAACTGGCAGATCCTCGATGACCTGCGGCAATCGGTGCAGTTTTCGCGCGTCAACATTATGGAAACCCGCGAGACCCGACCGCAGGGTCGGTTCGACGTCATCTTCTGCCGTAACGTGCTGATCTATTTCGACGACGAATCCCGCCGGATCGCCGCGGAAAACCTATTCGAGAACCTGCTGCCTGGCGGCTATATCTGTCTCGGGCACACGGAGTCGATGAGTCGAATTTCTCCGCTTTTCGAAGTGTGCCGGTTTTCCGATGCCATCGTCTATCGGCGACCGAAGGAGGGACGCGCATGACCGCAAAGCGTGTACTGGTCGTCGATGACGCCTCGCTGATGCGCGCCTATTACAGGCAGGCGCTGGAGCGCGCAGGCTATGTCGTCGATGAGGCGTTGAACGGTCTCGAGGCTCTGGAAAAAATCCTGGTGCAGCCGTTCGATCTGGCGATCGTGGACGTCAACATGCCGCAGATGGACGGCATCACCTTCATCAAAACGCTACGCGGAAAAGACCTTCCCACATCAGCCGTCGCCGTACTCGTTACCAGCACCGAGGCGAAGGACCGCGACATCCTTGGTGCCCGGATGGCCGGCGCAAATTACTATTTGACGAAGCCCATCAGTCAGGAAACGCTGATCGAGCATGTCGTACTTCTCTGTGGTGCTGCGTGATGGATGAGTTTGTCGAGCAATTTCTGGTCGAGGCGCGCGAGCTTGTTGAGCAGGCGACGGTGGCGCTGGATGCCCTCGACCGGGGCGGCGAGAAGCCGCGCGAGATCGACAGCCTTTTTCGCGCAGTGCATACCCTGAAAGGCGCCGCCGGCATCGTCGAATTCGACGCTATGGGCCGGGCCATGCATGCCGTTGAAGACGTGCTGTCGCGGCTGCGGACCTCACCGGAATCGATGCCGCCGACATTGGTTGTTGACAGCTATGCCAGCATCGACCAGGTGACGCGCTGGCTCGACGAGATGCAGGCGAGCGGCGAGCCACCCAAAAATGCGGATGCGGCCGCCGACGCCATCATCCGCCGTTTCGACAGAAGCTCACATGGGTCAGGTACCGAGCCTTCGCAGGTCGCGGATCCATGGCTGGACCGGCTGCGCAAGGCCCATCCCGTGCGATTCGTCGAAAGCGTTTGTGCGTTTCTGTATTGCCCGGCGCAGGACGCGTTTTTCGCGGGCGAAGACCCGCTGGCGGTCGCTGCAGCTGCGCCCGGCGCGAAAACTATGGATCTGTGGCTGGCGAATGACGTCGCGTTCGATGAGTTCGATCCGTTCAGTTGCGCGCTGCAGATAGTCGTGCTGTCGGACGCTCAGGCCAGCGAGACGCGTAATTTCTTTCGTGATCAGATCGACCGGGTCGAGATCATCGATCTGAAAGGACCCGCGAGCAGCCCGCTTTCGCCAACCGCTCGCGCGGTGCTGGACGCCCAACTTAAGATGCTCGCATTCGATGCACAGCACGGTGACGAAGGGCGTGTCGAAGCCGCCGCTAGGGTAGCCGTCAACGTCTTGCGCATCGCTGGCCTCCAGGAGAATGCTTCCGCAGTGGAGACAGCGCTTGCAGCACCGTCGGTAGATCGGCGGCGAGAAGGCGTGATGGGCCGGATCCGGGACGCGGTGGTGCAGCGCGACGACGTGATCATCCAGCACGAACCGGCACCACAAGCGGCCGTGGCTGCAACCCGGTCATTGCGCGTCGACATGGATCGTATCGACGCACTCGTCAATCTGACCGGCGAATTGACCGTTGTGAAGAACGCGATCGGCCACATCACGGGATCGCCCCCGGATCAGGTGGATGCAAATGCCATTCGCGTGGATCTCCGGAAACAGCACGATTTGCTTGAGCGGCTGGTGCAGCAGTTGCAAAGTGCCGTCTTGCAGGTGCGCGTCCTTCCGCTTCGACATGTGTTCCAGCGCTTTCCGCGTCTGGTGCGCGAAATCTCCGCGACGCTCGGCAAGCCCGTTGCCTTCGTGATGGAGGGCGAGGCGGTCGAGGCCGACGCCACAGTGGTCGAAAGCCTGTTCGAGCCGTTGCTGCATCTCGTACGCAACGCGATCGGCCACGGTGTCGAGCACGCCGTCGATCGCTCCGTGGTGGGCAAGCCTGCGACCGCCCGGATCACGCTGCGGGCACATCGCCAGCTTCAAAACGTCGTCGTCGAGATCGAGGATGACGGTAAGGGGATCGACATCGAACGCGTCCGGCAGACCGCCGCGGCCCGGCAACTGGCGTCCACCGACGAACTCGCCCGGATGACCGAGGCGGATGTCGTCGCGCTGATCTTTGCACCCGGGTTCTCGACGGCGGCCGAGGTCACCGGACTGTCGGGGCGCGGGGTCGGTATGGACGCCGTCAAGAACGCGGTCGAACGCATGGGCGGGACGGTGACGGTCGAAACCCGTGCTGGCCGCGGCACGATCTTTCGCCTCGTCCTTCCGTTTTCTGTGATGATGACGAGGGTGATGACGGCAGAAGTCTCCGGACAGGTGTTCGGCGTGCCGCTCGAAGCGGTGGTGGAGACCGCGTCGGTCGCAAGAGGTGCCATCAGCACGATCGGCGCCGGACGCGCGATTGTGTTGCGAAACCGCACTCTTCCGGTCCTTACTCTTGCTGCGGAACTCGGGCTTCCTGCCAGTTTCGAAACTGCCTCCGAGGCCAGGTTGATCGTCATCGCGAACAGCGACCAGCTCGTTGCCGTCGAGGTCGACAGGCTCGGCGAACGGATGGACGTTATGTTGAAGCCTCTGGAAGGATTGCTGCAGGGCATGACGGGGGTTGCGGGGACCACTTTGCTAGGAGATGGCCGAGTATTGCTCGTTCTGGACGTGCAGGGGCTGTTCGCATGACCGTTGCCTTGGAAAACGGGATCGTTGTCCTCAGTGGCGATTGTCCCGCCGGAGACGCGGAGGAGCTTCTCCAGCACCTCCTCGCCGAGCCGGCTGCCGCCATCGACTGGCAACGATGCGACACCGCGCATTCCGCGGTCATTCAAGTCCTTCTTGCCGCCCGGCGTCAGATTTCTGGGCCTCCGGGAGGCGAATTCCTCCGATCTTGGGTCGAACCAGCGATAACGCGGGCGCGGAGCAGCATTTGAGCTTCCGGAATGGCCACGAAGGTGCGAAACAGCCAGTCTCATCTGCCTTGGCGGCCCCTGATGGACGAAAAATGACCCGCAAGCTCTTGATCGTAGACGACAGCAAATTGGCCCGAATGTCGGTAGCGAAGGCCCTTAAGGCTCTCTATCCCGACTGGGTGCGCGTTGAGGCCGCCAATGCCGACGAAGCGCTCGCCTTGTCGCGCGATGACGCTTTCGACATCGCTTTGCTCGACTTCAACATGCCCGGCCGCGATGGTCTGGATCTGGCGGGTGACCTCCGGAAGGCGCACCCGACCATGCCGGTGGCAATTATTTCCGCCAACCACCAGACTGAAATCGTGGCGCGCGCGACGGCGATCGGCGCCACGTTTCTGCCGAAGCCGCTCACCGAACAGGCTCTGTCCGACTTTCTGAAAGCTTCGCTCAATCAAATCGAAGCATCGAACCGATGACGGACGACCAGACGAATATTCTGACAGAACTGCAGCTAGATGCGTTGACCGAGCTCGTCAATCTCGGCGTCAGCCGGGCTGCGACAAATTTGCGGGAAATGGTGGGCGCTCAGGTACACCTGTCGGTGCCCAATGTTACCTTGGTGAACCGGGCCCGCGCGATTGCCATTCTTGCCGAGCGCGAGAGCGACAATCTGGTCGCGGTGCACCAGGTCTTTGAAGGCGACATCGGCGGCCGGGCGCTCCTGATCTTTCCGGAGACGAAAAGTCTAGAACTGGTACGGGCCATCACCGGTGGCGACCTGCCGCTGGAGGACATCATCGAGTTGGAACAGGAAGCCCTCGCCGAAACCGGCAATGTCCTGCTCAACAGTTGTCTCGCGACCATTGCCAACATGCTACATCGCAGCCTGAAAATGTCGTTGCCGGAAGTCTTGCGCGGCAATGCGGCGACGTTCTTCAGTCTCGAACCGCCTCCCGAGGCCGGCGACGTGGTGATGTTTCTCTACATCACTTTCGCCGTTCGCGAACGCGACATCAGCGGCTACATTGCCATGATCATGGACCTGCCTTCCCTCACGGCACTTACGCATCTGCTTGACGAATTCATCGAGCGGGAAGCAGGCTGACGATTTCGATGACCCAGGTCGATCATGAGGTAATGAGGTCGGCTCTCGATGCGCTCGATGCGGGCGTGGCGATCCTTGACGCTTCACAGCGCGTGGTCGAGTGGAACGAGTGGCTCGTCACCGCGAGCGGCCTTCCGCGCGCGCAGATTTTGGGAAAGACGCTGCCCGAGATATTCGGACACGACCTCTCGAACAGGCTCATGACGGCGATCGCGGACACGCTGGCGCTCAATTCCTCCAGCTTTCTAACCTATTCACTCAACCCAAAACTATTTCCGTTCCGGACGCGCGCCGGAATTCCGATGCTGCAGAATATCACCATTCGTGCGCTCGGATCGGCCGCAAACACGCAGTGCCTGATCCAGGTTCTTGATGTGACGGCTGCGGCGCATCGCGAGAAAGTGCTGCGGGAGCGTCAGAACGCCCGCTACGATGCCGTGGTGGAAAGTGCTCCGGATGCGATCCTCACGCTGGACGTAGACGGCGTCGTGCGGTTCGCCAACTCCTCTGCCGAGCGTGAAATCGGCTATACGCAAAAGGAACTGATCGGCCAGCGTCTTGAGATGCTGTTTGATGATCGCTCGGCGTGGGAAGAGCTGCTTCGCAATGTGCTGCAAGGCGAGCGCTGGGTGCGATCGCGCGATCTGCTGGCGC
>JBEVLH010000395.1:0-12502 GCA_040509255.1 Hyphomicrobium sp.
ATTGCGAACCACTTCGTCATTGCACCACCAGCTCCGCTTGAAGTGCCCCGGCGGTCTTCATGGCTTGCAAGATGGCGATGATGCCGATGGGCTTCAGACCCATCTTGTTAAGGGCGCTCACAAGTTCCCGCAGGTTCGCGCCTTTGACGGTCGCGACATTGCCGCCCGCCTCGTGGACATCGACCTGCGTATCAGGCACGACGACGGTTTCGCCGCGCGAGAAGGGAAGGGGCTGAGAGACTTGCGGCGTCTCCGTAACCCGCACCGTGATGTTGCCGTGGGCGACCGCGACTGTCGAAATCTTGACTTCACTACCTATGACGATCGTGCCGGTTCGTTCGTCGATGACCACTCGTGCCGATTGGTCGGGATCCACTTCCAACTCGCCAAGCTCTGCAAGAAGCCGCGACGAGAGAATGCCACCGGGCTTCCGGATCATGACGCTCTGCCAGTCGCGTGCGCGGGCGATCGGCATACCAAATCTCTGCTTTGCGAAATCGTTGATGACATCCATGATGCGCACAGCGGTTGTAAAGTCCGGATTGCGCAGCTCGAATTCTAGCGGCATGCTTTCATCGAAAGCGCCCGGCGCATCCTGTTCCACGATGGCGCCGTTGGGTATGCGCCCGCGCGTTGGAATTCCCGACGTGATGGATTCGGCGGCGCCCTTCGCGAGATAGCCTGAGATGGTGACGGCGCCTTGTGCCGCCGCATAGATCTTCTGGTCAGCACCGGCGAGCGGCGTCAGTATGAGAGCGCCGCCGGCGAGGGATTTCGCGTCGCCGATTGACGACACGGTTATATCGAAGCGCGATCCCTTGGATGCAAACGGCGGAAGCTCGGCTGTCACCATGACCGCGGCGACGTTTCTCGTGCGAGGCTCATATTGGGAGCCGCGGATGTTCACGCCCATGCGATCCAGCATGGCCTGCACGGACTGCTGAGTGAATGGCGAGTTGCGCAGCGTATCGCCGGTGCCATTAAGACCAACAACAAGGCCGTATCCGACGAGCTGGTTGGCACGTACACCTTTGAGGTCCGTGATGTCCTTAATTCGCGTTGACGCGCCGGCGGAGGCCAGCATCGCGAGAAAAAAAAACAGCGCTGCAACCGACAATCTCATTGAGAGTCGACCGCCAAAGTCTGATCGGGCTCGACCCGCGCCTTGATGATGATACCGGTTTCGGGATTGCGGACGTTTACGACTTCGCCGGCAGATCCGGACTCCATCGGCACGCCGACGCCGACAATCGAAACGAACGGAGATTTATAGGTCAGTTTATAGGTGCGGCCCTGTTTTATGATGCTTTCGGTGCGAACGCCGGTCTCGGGAATGAGCTCGCCGGGGAGCAGCGTCCGGCGCGCGACTTTTCCGAGCAGATCCTGTTCACGCTCTCCGAAGACCGGCGGGTTTTCCGGGGAAACCAACAGTTGCCGCTCGATCAACGTGGCGTCCGTAATCATATCGCCCGGATAGATGACCGCGCGCGGCACAAATACCGTGCGGCCCGGGTCTGCGGCAAAGACCGCGCCGGAGGTGACGCTTGCAGCAAGCAGCGCCACGGCCAGATAAGACGATTTCCGGACGTGACGCAGTTCGCTCATCAGCGAATGTCCTTCGTGATGACGTTGTACATGTCGTCCGCCGCCGAAATGACTTTGGAGTTCATCTCATAAGCGCGCTGCGCAGTGATGAGCTCAGTGATTTCCTTAACCGGATCGACGTTCGAACTTTCGAGATATCCCTGCTGGATGCTGGCGAAGCCCTGATCGCCGGGATTACCTATGATCGGGCTGCCGGAAGCTTCGGTTTCCTGGAAGAGGTTGCCGCCGAGAGGGGCGAGGCCGGTCTCATTTGCGAAATTGGCAAGTGACAGCTGGCCGAGCAATTGCTGAGTTCCCGTGGCGCCGATGACTGCAAAGACTTGGCCAGAGGCGTTCACGACCACATCGGTTGCCGTCGTCGGGACCGAGATATTCGGGACGACAAGGTTACCCTCGAGCGTGATCAGCTGACCAGTCGCGTTGCGGTTGAACGCGCCGTCGCGGGTGTACAGAATTTCATTGTTCTCGCCTTGGACCTGGAAATAGCCACGGCCGCTGAGAGCGAGATCGTAATGGTTATTCGTGGACGCCAACGGTCCTTGAGCTGACAGGTTACGAATAGCTACCGTGCGAACGCCGAGTCCGACTGTGTTGCCTTCAGGAATGATCGTATCGTCGTCGCGAGCCGCCGTGCCCGCAGCGCGATCCGTCTGATAGAGAAGATCCGCAAACTCGGCGCGCGAGCGCTTGAAGCCCGTCGTGTTAATATTCGCGACGTTGTTCGCAATGACCTCAACGTTCGTTTGCTGGGCAGACATTCCGGTCGCGGCAATCGAAAGCGCTCTCATGACGTATTACCTCAAATTTGCATTCGACTGATTTCTTGATACGCGCCGACAACCTTGTCGCGGACGGCGACGACCGTGCGAAGCGCCTGATCAGCTTGCATCACCGCTTGGACCACCTGCTGAAGCGGGGCCTTGCCCTGCATGCCCGCGATCGCCGTCGTTTCGCCGGTCTTCATCGTGGCGATGGCGTCGGCGGCCATCGATGCCATCGTTTGAGCGAAGTCGGCCTGGGGCGCCGCGTGCGATGCGGCAGACGGCGCGGCACCTCCAACGGACTGCGAGCCGCCGATACGACCGACGCCGGGAGACAGCATTGCGACGTTCAAGCTCATTATGAAGGCCTCAGAAGATCTATGGTCATCGAAACGATTTCGCGGACCTGCTTGATGACCTGGGTGTTGGCGGTATAGGAGCGCGACGCTTCGCGCATGTCGGCGAGCTCCGTGAGCATGTCGACGTTGGGAAGCTTCACATAGCCTTTGGCGTCGGCAGCCGGATGGCCCGGCATATATTCAGTGCGAAACGGAGCCTGATCGCGCGTGATATCGTCGACCGTCACAAGGTCGACTCCCTCAGCTTCGTCCGAGACTGCCTGGAAGCTGACAGTCTTGCGTTGATACGGGTCGGAGCCGGCCGTCTTGCCGGTTGATTCGGCGTTGGCGATATTTTCTGAAAGGACGCGCATACGCGTCGATTGCGCAAACAAGCCGTTTGAAGCGGCTTTCGATGCGGCTATGAGAGGGTCGCTCATCGGTCTAGGCCTTCGTGACGGATTGCAGCATGCGATCGAATGTTTTCATCAGCTGGGAATTGAGCGTGTAGCTACGCATCACTTCGCTCGATTTCAGGAATTCCTGCTCGATATTGACATCGTTGCCCGAAACGAGGACGTCGGCTTCGCCGCTACCGTTGTCTTGATTGCGGACGGCTCCCGTCTCAGCCGGCGCGAAATGCTGGTCGTCGGTTGACGCCATCGAAACCGACGAACGCATCACATCGTCGAAGCTTTCGATGTCTTTCGCCTTGTAACCAGGCGTATTGGCGTTGGCGATGTTCGAAGAAATCACCGACTGACGCTGTGCAAGCCATTCGTTTTGACGAAACGCGAGATCGAAGAGTTGCATCGGCTGCATGGGCAGAGAATCCTGAGGGGCCTGCTGCCACGATGACCGCGCTCGCTTGCGTAAGGCTGGACACCCGCCCTCGCCAGCGGCCTTTTCGTCACGAAATTTCCGGTTGGGACGACTAGTTGAGGAGAGCCTGTCCGAGCGCTTCGTGAAGCCTAGATGTGTTTTGGCCGGGTCCGGAAGATTCGCCTTCGAACGAGATGTAGGTGATTTCGACGCCTGCTTCCTCAGCCTCGAGCATCAGCCGAAAATAGACATGGACCGCTTGGTGATGGAATTCCATGTCGAGACAAACACGCGGCAGCGCTCCCCATTCCAGGAAGACATCCCCAGCATGGCCGAAGGACAACGTCTCCGGCTTGAACGACAATTCGATCGATGATTGGACCAGCGAGCCGACGCTCGCAATTTGTCCAGTCTTCAAATAGCTGACCAGATCCGGCAGGTCGATCAAGCGCAAGTCGGTCGCCACCCCACGTATGCTGTCCCCCAGGATTTTTTCTCGAACTTGCGAATGATCGACGCGAATTGGAATCATCGACGACTTTTCCTTTAAGCGCGGACTGGGCTGCCAACGTTTCGCCGCGCCTGCAAGCGTAGAAGTATTTGCGCAATGGCCTTGTAGAACTCGACAGGGATCATCTGATCCACTTCTACTTTTGCATACAGGGACCTTGCGAGAGCCTTGTCTTCGACGACCGGAATGCCATTTTCTTCAGCGATTCTTCTGATGGACAGCGCGATAAGGTCTTGTCCCTTGGCGACGACCCGCGGCGCGCCTCCCTCCGAGCGGACGTAGCGAAGTGCGACCGCAAAGTGCGTTGGATTTGCAACGATCAATGTCGCACGTGGGACCGCGTTCATCATCCTCTGCCGCACCCGAGACCGCGCGATCGACCGACGGCGGGCTTTCATGTGCGGGTCGCCGTCCGCTTGCTTGCGCTCATCCTTGACTTCTTGGGGGGCCATTTTCAGCGATCGCCGCCAGAGGATGTGCGTGACGGGGAAGTCGAAAACCAAGAGCCCGAACGAGAGTAGCGCGAGCGACACCAGAAGGAGGGCGACGCTTTTTTGAGAGAGGGCCAAGATTGCAGCCGGGTCACTCCAGACGGCATTTGTAAAGTCGTGCCAAAGATACATCAGGATCGAAACGCTGGTGCCGGCGACAACGACGAGTCGAAGCGTCAGTTTGAGGAATTCAAACAGTCCGGTCATGCTAAACAGGCGCTTCCACCCTTTTGCGGGAGACACCCGAGAAATATCGGGCATGATGCGCTTGAAAATCGGAACCGGCGGCGCCTGAGCGGTAGCTGCCAGGACTCCGGCAGCCGTAAACGACAGAATGATCGGCGCCGTTATAAGGGCCGCACTCTTTCCGACGACGTCGAAAAGAAGCCCCAGGTCCCCCGCATTGTCGATCCGAATTGACCCAACGTTCGCGAGCACGCCGCTAAGAAGATCGGTGAAATGCACGACGAACGTCTGTCCAAGCACAATGATGACGAGAAGCGCGGCAAGCAGATAGGCAAAGTTTGTGGCTTCGCGCGACATCGGCACGTTGCCGTCACTGCGCGCATCACCGAGCCGCTTGTCGGTTGCTTCTTCGGTGCGACTGTCTTTATCCTGTTCTTCGGCCACGTGCCTACTCCGGCGATTTTGATGCGATCCGGCTTAGGACGTGGCGCCCGATATATCGATCACGCCTTCCGCTGCGAGACGCAGAACGGAATCGACGATCGAGCGACGCGCATCCGCGATATCGCGTTGAGCGATATTCGCCGGACTTTGAAGTTCGGCTTCCGCCATACGGCGGGCTCGCGGTGCAAGTGCCGAGAGAACCTTCGTCTGCAGTTCGTCGTCGGCGCCTTGCAGCGCAAGCACGGTCCGCTCGACGGGAATGCCATCCATCAGAGCCGTAAGTGCCCGCGCCGGTAGCCTCAGCAAGTCCTCGAACTTGAACAGCATCTTGCGGATTGCTTCCGCGTCCTTCGGCTTGACGCTGGCAAGATATTCGAGAGCAAGGCTCGATTCTTCTTTATCCATGTTGTTGAGGATGCCCGCCAGCGACACGTATTTATCCGACGAGCGGCGGTCATCGTCGAACAGCTCATCGTGCAGCCCGCTTTCGAGCGCTTCGATCACTTGCGGCGAGACCTGGCCCATCCCTAGGATGCGATTCAACAGATCGTTGCGCTTGGCGGCCGGAAGGGCTTTCAAGACCGCCGATGCTCGCTCGCTGCCCAGTCGGTCAAGATAATAGGCGGCGATCTGCGGGGATTGAGTTTGAAAATGTGCCGATAGAATGTCGTCTGGAAGGGCTGCCAGTTGTCCCCAAATGTCCTGACGAGCGATGAACTGATCGCTGGAATCACCCGACGACCGATTTTCGAGTATCACGTCCGTCACGAGGCGCCTGACATCCTCGGCGCGACCGAGAAATGGCTTGCCTTGTCCGAGCTGATGCTCAAATTCTTCGACGATGCTTTCGAGTTCGGCCGCGGAGATGGTCGGCATGATCTCAGCCGAGCGAACGAGAATATTCAGCTCTTCGGGATTGAATTTTTTGAGCAGCCCGCTCGCGCGCTGCTTGCCGAGGGCGAGGAGAAGGACGCCAACCTTCTCAGGCCCGGTCAAGGCCCGCGAGTTTCCGGCCTGCATTGATAACGGGTCCCGCATGAGCGTACAGCAGCTCTTATTTCGTGACGGCGGCGAGTGAGCCGACCTGCGTCAGGACCACCCCGAACCGAGACGTTCCCTCATTCAGAACGACAACTTCGCCGCGCGCGATCAAACGACCGTTCACGAGGATGTCGACGGGATCGCCGACCATCTTGTCGAGCTTGACAACGGAGCCCTTGGCCAATTTTGCCAACGTGGCGACGGGCATCTTGGCGGATCCGAGAACGACCTTGATCATCACGGGCAGTCCCATGATCAAGGCACTGTTTTCGCCAAAGTCCGTGCCGGAGTGAGCCTCCGCGCCACGATTCAGAACATCGGAAGCGGCGGCTTCCGCAAACCCGGCAAGGCCGCTTTCGCCAAAATCGGCCACGCCCGGCATAGTCTGCTCGAAACCGGATTCGGTTCCCTCAGGATCGTCTTCCGATAGGTTGTTGTTACTCGCCGTCATAGCAGGACATTCCTCGCGCTTTCACGTCCGACTTCGATTTCGCATTCTGAAACGTTGGGCAGTGTTGATATTGAAAGGCTTCATAGGCCGAAATATTCATCGACTGCCTCCCTCTGTTGATCAAATTCCTCATCGACGCGAAGAATGAGCGCGTCGTCGCGCTTGCCGAGTTCGCACCAGAAAAGCGGGCTCTCGTCGGCGTCGAGCCTCACGCGCGACATCGAGGTCATGTGAAGCTCTATGACTGAGCCGACGGCGAATTTCTTGACCTCTCCAAGCGCGATCGGCCGTTCTTCCAGCACACCGTTGAGGTCAATGAAGGCGCGGGCAATTTCCTCCGCAAGTTGCTTCGACCACGCCGGATCCTCTGTCGTGGGAAGGGACGCAGCGGGATTTGCGCCTTCGCCGGGGGTGGCGCTGACGAGCAAATCACGAATCGGATCAAGCGCAACTTGTGGTATGACGATGGTGACCGTCCCGCTATGGCCGTCATAGTCGATGGCAATGCGGGCTGCGATAACGGGAGAGGTCGGGCTGAGCTGAGGCTCAAGATCAATCTTGTCGACGACCGAACCGACGTCGAATTCGACGTCGGTCAATATCGAAAAGGCGTTCGTCAGTCCCCGCCCGATCCGGCGAAAGAGAACCCGCAAGACATTGGCGTCGGTTCGGGTCGGCTTGCGTGGCGGAAGCCCATTGGCGGGTATACTTTCACATCCGGTCGCCGCTTCAACGAACACCATCGTCGCGGCGGGGTCGGCCACGAAATAAAGCCAACTCCGCCACCTCTCGGCGCGGACGACACCTGCGAACGCACCTGGCACCAACGTGCAGGAATCGGCGATCGTGGACGCAAAGAGTTCTATCAGGTGCACCTTGACCGGCAGATGCGATAGATTATCCAGCTCTTCGACGAGGATGCGCGGCAGCTGGCCAAAAATCATCTGCAAGCCGGGCAAGCGGTCGGGATGGTTGTGTCCGGCGGAAAGAGCCCGCTCAAGGGACTTCTCCGCTTCGAGCAGGGACTGGGTAGCTTCCATCAAAACTTCATCAGCCATCATGGCAGACACCACATTGTTTGTCGGTGCGAGAAGCCTTCGGTCGGTTCAAAAAAGGCGCTCGCAAAATCATCAGGCGGCCTTTCTTTCCTGTCCTCCGCGGCCGGCTCCCCCGCCCATGGTTGCGGCTTCCACCTCGTTGATCGTTGGGCGCTCATAGGCCGAAATCGCCTTGCGGCCGTGCTCGATCGCGACTTGTGGCATGGCGCCATTCATGAACGCCAACAGCGACTGCTTGACGATTACGTACGATCTCAAATTCTTGTCACGGATGATCTTCACCTTCGTCGCCAGTGGGCCGACCACGGCGTAAGAAAAGAAGATGCCCGCGAAGGTGCCCACGAGCGCAGACGCAATGAGATGTCCGAGAATCTCGGGCGACTGGTCGATTGCACCCATGGCTTTGACGACGCCGAGAACGGCTGCCACGATCCCAAGGGCTGGCAGACCATCGCCGACTGCTACCAACGCGTGATAGGCCTTCAGCTTATCGTGGCGCACGGTCTCAATTTCCTCGTCCATGAGGGATTCTATTTCGTGCGTCCGGGCGTTGCCCATGATGATCAGCCGGAAATAATCGCAGATGAAGGTTGTCAGCTCTTCGTTTGCGATCACCGTCGGAGAGCGCTTGAAGACTTCGGCCTCCTGGGGCGAGTCGATGATCATTTCCATTTCAGCCCGAGATTTATCGCGCAGCTCGCGCATCATGAAGAACAGCAGGGCAAGGACTTCTATGTGCTGGTCCTTGGTGGGCGTGCCGTTCTTGAAGGCTTCAATCATCGCCGCGCCCGCGTCCTTGATTGTCTTCATGGGATTGGCGACGACGAACGTACCGAGTGCCGCGCCACAGATGATGACATATTCCCATGGCTGCCAGATCACCATGATGTGGCCGCCCATCGCGGCGAAGCCGCCGAGCATGCAGGACAGGGTGATGATCAAGCCGACGATGATGGTCACGTGCGCGTCCCAGTACGGATTTTCCCACATTCCATAAGCGGCGCTTTGGCTTGCGCGGGACTTACCCGTGTCCTTTCGCTCAGGGCAACCAGCCTGAGCCGGCGGCGAGTCAGCCAGCCACAAGTTCAAATCCATAGCTTTGACTGTCGGCCGAGTTGTGCGAGGACGGATTCCAGGCATGCAATCGAATATCTATGTGGCGCTCTCCGCTCAGATGGCTCTGCAACGACGCCTCGATGCTCTCGCCAACAACGTCGCGAACGTGAACACCGTCGGATTTCGCGGTGAGGAAATGTCGTTCGAGGAAATGGTATCGCCCCCCGGCACTGGCGATGTCAGTTTCGTCTCGAAAGGCGAAAACCATCTTTCTACGAAAACCGGCGAGTTCACGCAGACTGGGAACGCCCTCGATGTCGCGGTACGCGGTGATGCGTGGCTCGCGATTCAGACGCCCACAGGGGTTGCCTATACCCGTGATGGCCGAATGCAGATGACAACGGAAGGCGGTCTGACGACATTGACCGGGCAGCCAATCCTCGACGCGGGCGGCGCCCCGGTCCAGCTGAATCCCAATGACCCGCCGCCGACCATCAATAAAGCGGGCACGATCGAACAGGCCGGCAACAATCTCGGTGCGCTCGGCCTCTATCGAATGCCGCAGGGCGCGAAGCTCACTCGTGCGGATGGAGTATCAGTAACGTCAGATATTCCGCCGGTCGCAGAACTCGACTTCCTTCATAACGGCGTGCTGCAAGGCTACGTCGAGAAGTCGAACGTCAACCCGATCCTCGAAATGACCCGGCTCATTACCATTCAGCGAAACTTTCAGGCCGTCAGCACGATGATGAGCGATACCGAAAGCTCGCTGCAGGATTCGTTGAAGACGCTGGCGGGTTCATGACACGCCGGTTTCACGAAGGGGCGCATTCGTGACCGCGAGTCCCACTCCGTTCGACCGCCTGGATTTGTTGATGGCAAATGCGGCGGCGCGATTGCCGGCCCACCGGGTGTCCGGCCGGATAGTCCGCATCAGCACAACATTTCTTGTCGTTTCAGGTCTATCGAAGTTCGTTTCGATCGGGGACGCCGTTACGATTTCCGGACCTGCCGGGCCCGTTCTCGCCGAAGTTGCAACGATTGAAACGCAGACGATCAACGTCACGCCCTTCATCGCGGATCACCGGATCGAGCTCGGCGCACGTGTGACGACAATGTCAGGCCAGCTGATGCTGTCACCAGACGACACCTGGCTTGGCCGAACCGTCAATGCCCTGGGAGAGCCGATCGATGACGGTGAGCCTCTCGTTCGCGGCGAACGAGCGTTGCCAATCCTCGGGACGCCGCCGTCACCTCTCCGCCGCAACAGGCTCGGCCAGGCATTAACGACGGGCGTCAAGGCAATCGATCTTTTCACGCCGATCTGCGCGGGCCAGCGGTTGGGGATCTTCGCAGGGTCCGGCGTCGGCAAATCGACCCTGCTCGCAATGCTGAGTCGTGCGCCCTCGAGCGACGTCACCGTGCTGGCGCTGGTCGGCGAACGGAGCCGGGAAGTCCGCGACTTTCTCGATGACACGCTGGGCGCAACGCGCTCGCGGGTGGTATCGGTGGTCGCGACCTCAGACGAAAGCCCGATGATGCGGCGGCTCGCGCCCAGCACCGCAATGTGCATCGCCGAATATTATCGCGACCGCGGAAAGACCGTTCTCCTTATTATCGATTCGCTTACCCGCTACGCTCATGCGATGCGAGAGCTCGCGCTCGCCGCCGACGAGCCGCCTGTCGCGCGCGGATACCCGCCAAGCGTCTTCAGCAGCTTGCCAAGGCTCCTCGAACGGGCCGGACCCGGCGAAGATGGGGCGGGGACAATCACCGCAGTCCTTTCCGTGCTCGTGGACGGCGACGATCACAACGACCCTATCGCCGACGCGACGCGCGGGATCCTTGATGGGCACATCGTGCTCGATCGGGCAATCGCAAGCCAAGGCCGTCTCCCGGCCGTCGATCCTCTTGCGTCGCTTTCACGCTTGGCGCCGAAGATCCGCACGAAGAACCAGGCGCAGTTCGTGACGCAATTGATCGAGGTGATTTCGCGATTCGAAGATACCCGGGACCTGCGCGCAATCGGGGGCTACAAAAGCGGGAGTGACGCGACGCTCGACCGGGCCATGGAAATCGTGCCGCGCGTCTACGAGGCGATGAAACAGGCGCTCGACGATGCCCCCGTCGATGATGTTTTTACCTATCTCTCGCAAGTGTTGCCGGGCGGGCAACGGCAAAACAATGCATTTCAGCGTTGAAATTAATTCGGAGAAACGTCGGCGACCATTTTATGACGTTCTGAATCTCGGAGCGCGTGACCATGGCAAGCACCACCGAAACCATCGGGCGTCTCATTGCCAGTGAAGTTCTGCTGCGCGGCGAAAGACAACTGCTTCGCAATAACGATCCATCCCATGAGCAGCTGTCAGACGACCAGCCTGCGCAGCTATCGGCAGCACCGATTTCCCACAACGACAAGGCAGTCGCCTCTGTACTTCTGACGCTGCTCGACGAGCGACTCGACGCCTCGGCAAAAGGCGCGCAAGGAGGCCTGCAGGACAGCGTTCTTCAGGGAGATGATCCGGCGGCTCGACCAAATCGAATTGCCGCACAGTATGCCGAGGACGATGCGGTCTTCCGGACAGATGTTTCCCCACAGCAGTCGACTGTTCAGGTCGGTCCCTCCGCCAATGCGCAAGCTCTACTCGCGGCGACATCACCGGAACTTCGGATGGCGATGCAGAGTGTGTTTATGTCGGCCGCTGCGCGCGCTCAGGCCGAGGGCACAACGGAGCGAAGAGGACGAGATCATAAACTCATCGCGTCGCCCGACATACTATCGCTAACGCGGATCGGAGCCGGCATTTTAGTTGTAGGCGTGCTGGCGGTTCTGCTCATCAGTCGACTGGCGAGCTGAGGGTCCGGCGCAGTCAGCCCGTGCGAATCTGGACGTCGGGCAGGATGGATTTGGAGTTGGAGTCATGCTCTGACTTTTTGTCGTCGCCTCGGCCGCGAGCGCCACCTGCAATCGCCATGTGCGAAAGCAGTGACAGCATGACCTGGTCGCTGCCTAGGCTCGCGAAGGATTGGCCCCCGGCATAGGCCGACGCCGAACGCGTCGCGGCCGTTTGAGATGGGCTCGCCTTGAACTCGACGGGGTTTGAAGAGTCGGCCGGTTGACTTGATGAGGCCGAGGCGTCCGCCGCCGAGGCCATCGCGGCGAATCCGGCGCTGGCCGCCTGGGCTGCCGGATTTCCCTGCCCGAACCAGGCAACCTCTTGCAACCGTCGCTGCACGAGCCCGTCGAGGACCGCCCCTCCGGCCTTATTGTATTGGAGGAAAAGCGATTTGGCCTTGTCGAGATCGCCGCTCGATACGGCCTGGCCGAGGCCGCTTTGCGTCCAAGCCGTACCGGCATTGTATGTCAGAGACGTCAAAGCCGCCTTGCTGCCGTCGTCGAGGCCGGGCGCAAATTTATCGACGAAATCGGCAGCCTTCTGAATCGCGGATGAAAAGCGACGATCGGCTTCGGCCTTGTCGACCACTTCGCCGGCATAGCGAGCACGCGTACCGTAGCCATTGGTATTCTGGGCATAATCCCAGCGGGCTTCGGCGCTATAGCCTTCGAATTGTTTTATGGCATCAAGATAGCTGACGTCGACCATATCTCAGTGATTGCCACGGAGACCTTGCGGCAAGCTGGTGTCCAGGCTGCTAGCGCCTCGAGCGCGCGACGTCTCGCAGAACGCTGGCTTCGAGTTGTACCTCATCGATTCGATGCTTCAGCACGTCGCC
>JBEVLH010000396.1:0-3130 GCA_040509255.1 Hyphomicrobium sp.
CTCCACAGCGATGCCCACACTGCCGAAAATGGATATTTGGCGAGCGGCGGCATGAGTAAAAATCTGCCAAAGTAGTGCTAGGGCGTGTACTCATAAATCGCGATTGTTAGGCAATCGCTGGCTGATGTCCGCTTTGCCCCCGAAATCGGACAAATAGCAGACATCTCGGGAGGTACGCTTCGTGCCAAGAGCGGACATTGCGGACATATGGCCCGCCCTTCAATCGACGTGAACTAGGGCTTACAATACGGAGGCTGCACCAGGCTCGCCGTGTCGGGGGCTCTCCTGATGGATGATGTCGTCGTACGCCTCTACGGAAAGCGCGAGTCGCCTCAGGCCTATGCCATCCGCGATTACCTGCAACGCAGCGACGTTCCCTTCGAGTGGGTCGAACTCAAGGACAATGAGCAGGCTCGCGCCGAATTGGGGCTGGAGAGCGTCGATGACGCGCGGCTGCCGATTTGCATCTTCCCCGATGGCACGCGCATGGAGCGACCGACCGTGCGTCAAGTCACCGAAAAGCTCGGTTGGTTTCGCAATCCGTCTCGTTCGGAATACGACCTCGCGATCTATGGGGCCGGTCCGGCAGGCTTAAGCGCCGCCGTCTATGCCGCCTCCGAAGGGCTGAAGACGGCCGTGATCGAACGCTTCGCTGTCGGCGGCCAAGCAGGCACGAGCCCGAAGATCGAGAATTATCTCGGCTTCCCGCAAGGCATCAGCGGAGCGGAGCTCGCCGAGCGGGCGCGCGAGCAGGCCTTCCGCTTCGGTGCGGAAATCCTGCTGCACCGGACGGGTGTCCGCGGCGAGTTCCTCGCCGGACGAGGCATCGGTTATCTCGACGACGGCACCAAGATCATCGCGCGGGCCTCGGTCTGCGCGACCGGCGTCGAATATCGGCGGCTGAACCTGCCGAACGAGGATCGGCTGCTTGGCGCCGGCGTCTACTACGGCGCAGGGGCAAGCGAGGCCGCGCTTTGCAGCAACGAGCATGTGATCCTGGTGGGCGCCGGCAACTCTTCCGCCCAAGCCTCGCTGCATCTTGCCCGCTACGCCGCGAAGGTGACCATCGTCATGCGAGGCGATTGCCTCAAGGCAAACGTGTCCGAATATCTCGTCCATCGGATCCAAACCACGCCCAACATCGAGGTGCTCCCCAACACCGAGGTCGCCGCTCTACACGGCGATGAGCGGTTGCACGCGGTCACGCTCAGGAACCGCAAGACTGGCGAGGAGCGGATCGTCGAGGCGACCTCGCTCTTTCTCTGCCTCGGCGGCGTGCCCAATACGCAATGGGCGGCCGAGGTCGGCATCGTTCGCGACGAGGAGGGGTATCTCGTGACCGGTCCCGATCTCGGGCGCGGCGGTACGCTGCCTGCCAACTGGACTCTCAACCGGGAGCCCTATTACCTCGAGACAAGCATGCCGGGCGTGTTCGCTGCCGGCGACGTGCGCCATTCGTCGATCAAGCGCTTGGCGTCGGCGGTGGGTGAAGGCGCCATGGTCGTTGCGTTTGTCCATCGGTATCTGGCCGCGGGTTAGTCGCTCGTTATCTGGCTTGCGTGGGAGGGTACGACGATGCAGTGGCAGGACAGATTCCGGCGAGCGCGCGCGGAGTGGATGCTCCTCACGTTCTACGAACGGTTCGAGCAGGTCGTCATTCTCATTCTTACAGGCCTGATCGCCATCGTCGTCGTCTTCGCCGTGTGGAACCTCGCGCTCAAGATCTTCCATGCGGTCATCGCTCCACAAACGTTCGATCCGACCGAGTACTCAGTGTTCCAGGCCGTGTTCGGCGCAATCTTCACGGTCATCATCGCGCTCGAGTTCAAGCGGTCTCTCCTTGTCGTCGCCCATCGACAGGAAAGCATCGTGCAGGTGCGCACGGTGATCCTGATTGCGCTTCTCGCCATCGTTCGCAAATTGATGATCCTCGATCTGGCTTCAACCGAGTCATCTCAGCTTTTCGCGCTTGCGGCAGCCATCTTGGCGCTTGGTGCAGTCTACTGGCTCGTTCGAGACCAAGATCGAAGCATCGAACATGATAACCCTGCTAAGCTTCGCAAGCTGCCGCGCAAACGGTCCGGTAGCGATGAAACTAGGCGCGAATAGAGGAAGGTCGTAAAGACGAAACGTCCGCTTTGGGTCATCAGCGGAAATGCTCGGAAGGTTCAAATTATTTCCGGGCTGCCGCGCTAAGCGGACATGATTGTGCAAGATTGGCATGTCCGTTCAGTGCCAGAACCAGACTCATGCACCGCACAAATAGTCCGCAGGACGTAAGCCGGATCACGTGGAAGTGTCGATTGACCACGGGCCGTAAAACAGGAACCATCCACCCGTTCTCAGTGTTTGTTTCGACGCGATCCTCCCTGACACCGGACATGGCATGACAAGTCGATGCACGAGGGCCCAATCCACCGAGGTAGTCCGGCGATGGGCACCTCCGGCGATTGTGACGCTCGCGGCCACGGCCGCCCTGACGGCGCTGACTGCGGCTCCGCCCGCCGACGCCGCATCCCGCCAAGCCCGTCCCGAGCATACCACCGAGGGGGCGGCTCCGCGCGCCGCGGGCGAGCCGATCATGGCGATCGTATCGATCAAGAGCCAGAAGGTGACCATCTACGACGCCGACGGCTGGGTCCTGCGCGCGCCGGTGTCGACCGGGACGAAGGGACGCGAGACGCCAGCCGGCGTCTTCAGCGTCGTGGAGAAGGACAAGGACCATCGCTCGAGCCTCTATGACGATGCCTGGATGCCGCACATGCTGCGCATCACCTGGAACGGCATCGCGCTGCACGGCGGGCCGTTGCCGGGATATGCGGCCTCGCACGGCTGCGTGCGGATGCCCTTTGGCTTTGCGGAGAAGCTGTTCGACAAAGTCCACATCGGCACGCGCGTGATTATCTCTCCGAGCGACGCCGAACCGGTCGAGTTTTCCCATCCGGCGCTGTTCACCCCGAACTCGCAGGCCATCGCGGCCGCGCCGGCGCGCGCCGAAGCGCTCGCCCGCGAGGCGGACGAAGCCACCAGGTTGTCTCAACAGACGAAGAACGCTGCCGCTCTTGCGGTGAAGGAGGCGGCCCCGCTCACGGCGGGGATGCGCAAGCTTGAATTGGCCAAGACTCGCGCC
>JBEVLH010000397.1:0-4439 GCA_040509255.1 Hyphomicrobium sp.
GAAAAATATGGCTCATTCGAAGTTTCCCCGGACCGCCAGCATCAAGGTCTAAGACCCCGAACTTGCACGCGCAAGACAAGTGTTTTCAAGGACGCTTGTGATCTTTGAAGGCATCAGCCCGAGGATCGCGACAATCGTTCGCGCAGCATCCGAAGGGAACTGGCGGCGGCAGCGTTCGGCGACGAAACACCCCGATCGCTCGCGACGGGTTCACGCGATCCAACCGGGGCCGAAGGCGGGGCGGCCACCGGCGGCGGCGCGTCACGCCGCACCGGCGGACTGGTCGGGCGTAGAGGCGGGGGAGAGATCGGATGTGAAGCAGACGGCTGCACCGTCGTGCGAAACGCCGCCGCCTCCTGCGCAGCGTCATGGGCCCACGCGGCCTCGGGCGTTGTGGTCGGATGAATCCCGAGTGCATCCGCCATCATCGCGATCTGCAACGGCGCATCCCCCATCGGTATGCCCGATGCGCGCCACCGTTCGACGATCTGGTCGAGGAAGCCCTCTTCTGCGACGGATGTCTGCCACTTCTGCGAGAAGATCGCGGTCGACGATCTAGGCAGCGCGTGCTTGCCAAGCTCATCGAACTTGATGCGCACCGGCAACGCCATGCCATCCCCGAATGCGATCGCTTCGCGCTGTCCGAGCGACGGCAGGAATTCCAAAAGACCTGATCCTGTGTCGGCAACTGCCGATGCGACGATTGCCTGGTCGCGTTCGTTCGACATCCGCAGCGCGAATACCGTGTTGCACTGTGAAAGAATCGTCGGATCGATCTCGGCGGGGCGCTGCGTGACGATGCAAAGCGATGCACCGTACTTGCGGCCTTCCTTCGCGATCTTGGCGATGGCACGCTTGCATGGTTCGAACCCGAGCGATGAGTTGGCGGGCACGTATCGGTGGGCTTCTTCGCACACCAGCGTCACCGGCACCTGGCCTTCGCTCCAGAGCGCGAAGTCGAACGTCATCCGGCAAAGCACCGACACGACGACGTTGACGACTTCCGACGGGATGCCGGTAAGCTCGAGAATGGTGATCGGCTTGCTGTTCACCGGCACGCGAAAAATGCGCGACAGCACCTGCGCCATGCCGTCGTAGACGGTGCGCGAGCCGAACATGAAGGCGTAGCGGCCGTCCTGCGAGATCGTCTCAATGCGGTTCTTGAGAACGCGATAGGGCGCAAGATCCTTGCGGTTCTCGAGCTTGCCCATGCGGTCGTCGATCAGCGAAAGAAGATCGGAGATGCGATACGGCACCGGTGTGTCGACGGTGTAGCGGCTCGGATCGCCGATGCCGCGCCGCGCTTTCGCGGGCTCCGCGCTACGACCAGTATTATACCGCATCTTTGCAACCGGGATGAGTTCCTGCAGGATCTCGGCCTCGGTCTTTCGGTCGCCGTCACCGACCAGAACTTCCAGAATCTCTTCGAACGTCAGCAGCCAGTACGGCAACTGCATGTTTCGGGGCGAGATGACCTCGGCCCATTCGGTGAAAGCGGTCGCATATTCGTTATGCGGATCGAGCAAGACAATGTGCGCCGCCGGATTTTTCTCGACGATGGATCGCAAGATCAGAGCCGTCGTGCACGATTTGCCTGTTCCCGTCGTCCCGAGAATGGCGAAGTGCTTGCCGAGCAATTCATCGACCCGGACCATTGCCGGGATCGAACTGTCCTGCCGGATCGTCCCGACGCGAACCATCGCGCCCATGTCGCCGCAGAACGTCGCGACCAGTTCCGATTTCTGCGCGACGCGTACCCGGTCACCGAGCGCCGGATAAGCCGAAACGCCGCGGTTGAACGAAGGCGTCTCGCTCTTGTTCGAGCCCTGCAATTCGCCGACGAGGCCGAGTTCGGCGATCCAGACTTCGCCGTCGCCTTCGCGCTGTGACGGCACTGGAACGCTCAGTGCAGAGACGATTGCGAGGACGGTTGTGCGCCCCGTGTCGATCGCGAGCAGCGTGCCCATGTCCGGCCGGCTGCTGGAAGCGCGCCCGCGCAGGTTGCTGCCGCCGTCGAGAAGAACGATGGCCTTCGATCCGGTGACGGAAACGATGCGGCCGATGGAGGCGTCGGAGCCGCCGTTCACGGGGATCTGTGGGGGAATGACTTGCATAAATTTTCTCAGCTCACCGGTGCATCGTTTATCGTTTCCGTCGAGTCGCTTTGACTGACGCTGTCTGAAGCCGGAAGGGCGATGATGACGTCCGTTCCGTAACTCTTCTCCGACCGAAGCTCGAGTCGGCCGCCGTGAAGCTCGACAAGGGCTTTCGCGATCGGCAGGCCGAGGCCGGCGCCTTCGCGCCAGCGCGAACGGCCGCCGTCGACCTGGCCGAACGGTGTCATCGCGACATCGATCTCGTGCGCCGTCATGCCGAGGCCACTGTCTCGGAAGGCGACGATCACACCACCGTTGATGCCACCCTGCGCGCTGATCTCGACCACACCGTTGGCCGGAGTGAACTTGAGCGCGTTCGAAATGATATTCGTGAAGATCCGGCGGAGCTTTGTGGCGTCGCCGCGGATCGTCGGCAGGCTCGGCGCGATGCTGCATTTGAGATCGACGTGCGCTTCGGTCGCCATCATCTGAAACGCCGAGATGCTGGCGGTCAGGATGTCGCCGACGTTCACTTCGCGCGCGTCGAGCGTGTATTTGCCGCTCTGGATTTTCGAGATGTCGAGAATATCGTTGATGACTGAAAGCAGATGACCCGCCGCGTCGTTGATCAGCGCCGCATACTCGACGATCTCGCGGTCGGGCAGCTTGTGCTCTTCGTGCTGCGTGAGAAGCTTGGAAAAGCCGATGATGGTATTGAGTGGTGTCCGGAGCTCGTGGCTCATGTTCGCGATGAACTCGGACTTGATCTTGCTGGCAAGCTCGGCCTCGATACGGGCCGCCTGTTCCGCCGCGCGAGCCCGTTGGCGCAGAACCGCGTCGCTCAAAAGAGAGGCGTACTCATCCATCAACGAGTTGGATTTTGGATGTCCACTCGACCCAAACATCATTTTCACGCAGCCCGACGGGACAAAATATTCCCCCAACTTATGGGCTGAGTAGCTAACTCAAGGTTAATCGCTCCGAGAGCACATGGCTGCGTTGCGCTCTGCAACTCGATGTGATGCGGGCGAGATGCGAGTGAACTGCGATCCCGCTCGGGTCCCCTAATGCGATCGGATGCGGGTCCCGCAGTCCTAACGGACAATGAATTTGAACGGCTGCGTAAATGCCAGCGGCTTGACGCTGACGTCGGGCGGGATCGGCGGGAACGGCGCCGCCTGATCGATCGCGGCGGTCGCCGCATCGTCGAGCGTCTTGGAGCCCGAACTTGTGGCCACTTCTTTTGACAGGAGATGCCCGTCGAGGCCGATCGTGTACCGAACCACCACCGTGCCGGCAGCGCGGTCTTTCGGGTTCCGCTTGGCTTTTTGCACGCGGATGTTGATCTCGTTCATGTAGCGGCCGAATGCCTTGGCATTGCCGCCGGCACCCTGGCCCGAACTCTGCACCGCTTCCACCACGGCAACCTGAGCCGGCTGATTGATCATCTGAGCGGCATCCGGCGGTGGCGGCGGAGTGTCAGGCGGCGGCGGTGGCTCTTCCGTCTTCACCACGTCCTGCTCGACGGTGCCGGCGTCCGACGAGATGATGTCGCGCAACTCGTCCGGTTTCTTTTCTTCGGGCGGGGGCGGCGCAGCCTGCATGGCGCTGATTTCGGGCGTCTCGTGGGTTGTGATGTCCTCGCCCTTGGAGGCAGTCGCGGTCAGATCGGCGCCTTGGACCAGCATCACGTCCATGCCCTTGCCAACGTCCATCGCCTCGACGTCTCCGCTGTCGAGGCGCGGCAGCATCTCGTAGCCGATCGCTCCGTGGATCGTCAGAGACAGCAGAATAGCGACGACTCGCAAATACATCCCGGCGACTCTTGACCTCAGTTGTTGGCTGTCGCTCCGGAAGGCGGCGGTTGGGAAAGCAGCGAAACGCGGGCATAGCCGGACTCACCGACGCGCCCGAGAAGCTCCATCACGTCGCCATAGGCAATTTTTTTGTCGGCGCGCACGTACACGATGGAATCGCCTTCCGTCGCCTTGATCTGCTCGAGGCGTCCCACCAGCGTTTCGCGCGACACCTCTTCGTCGCGAATGTAGAGCTTGCCGTCGGGCGCCAGCGAAACGACCATCGGCTTCTTCTGCGCCCCGACCTTCGACGCCGTCGTCTTCGGCAGGTCCAGCGGCACGCCTTGTACCATTAGTGGCGCCGCGACCATGAAGATGATGAGCAGCACCAGCATCACGTCGACAAAAGGTGTGACGTTGATTTCGGCGAGGGGCTTATAGCTGTCGCCGTCGTCTCCGCCCGAGCTGCTTCCGACCGACATTGCCATTAGTTGGCACCTTGGAGGCCGCGCCGCGACATCACTCGTGCGATGCCGACGATGGCCGG
>JBEVLH010000398.1:0-5179 GCA_040509255.1 Hyphomicrobium sp.
AGTTCTCTGCCCTCGATCACGAACTGCTCAAGGAGATCGTCCATCACAGCCTCGGACGCTGGTAGACGGTTGCGTCTTCGAATCTGCGCGGTTCGAAGCGATCGGAAATGCGAGACATCGACTCGCTGTGACCAAGGCATATGAATCCGCCAGGGGTGAGCGCGTCATAAAGATTGTGCGTGGCCGCCCGCCGAGAGGCGTCGTCGAAGTAGATCAGAACGTTGCGGCAAAAGATAATGTCGAAGCGACCTTGGCCTGCGATCGAGGCCGCATCGACCAAGTTTGTCTGGGTGAATTTCACCGACTCTCTCAGGTCGTCGATGATCTGCTTGAAAAATCGGTCCGACGAGCGGAAGTATCGTTGGAGAACGTCGGGCGGCAATCGCGAAAGGGCGCGCTCCCCGTAGACGCCGACAGCGGCCTCCGCCAAAACGCGGGTATCGATATCTGAACCGACGATCTCGATATTGTATGCGTCCACAAGTGGCCAATTCTCAAGCAACCAGATCGCTATCGAATATGGCTCTTCGCCCGTCGAGCACGGAATTGACCAGATCCTCACAAGGTCGCCAGGCCCCCGCGTACGCACGATTTCGGGTAACAGAGCACGACTGAGACACCGCAGTTGACCGTCTTCCCTATAGAAGTAGGTCTCGTTGACAGTGAAGCTATTGATCAGCTGTTCGACCTCGGGGCCCGCGGTCCTCAGAAGATTGAAGTAGTCCGAGAATTTGCTCAAGCCAACTTGGCCCATCCGGTCGATCAATCGGCGTTCGATGTAAAATCGCTTGCTTTCGCCATACTGAATTCCGGTTCGCTTATACAGGAACTCACAAAGCCAGTTAAGATCGGAGGGCATTAACGGCGGAATTCTCGTTCCATTCATCGTGCCGCCCAGTCCCTGAGCTGGCCGGCTATGCCATCCAGTGCAACGACAGTGCTCGCCCCCCCTGCTTTAACCAATTCTCCCGGCATGCCCCAAACGACTGCGGTTTCCTCCGCCTCCGCTATTGTCCGGCCACCCTCGGCATGGACCCGTGTCATTGCTGCCGCCCCATCGTTGCCCATGCCGGTCATCAGCACGCCGATGATCCGCTCGGCGCCGATGTGTTGCAGGGTTGTCGTGACGAGTCGGTCAACGCTCGGATGCCAGCGGTGTTCCGGGAGAGACGGTGCTGACGTTACGTAGACGGCGTTTCCTCGCGTCACCACGATGACGTCCGCATCGCCTTTGCCGATGTAGACGTTCCCCGATTCCAACGGCACGGCTTGAACGACTTCCCGAACATTCAAGGCACAAAGGTTGTTGAGACGGCGAGCAAGCGCGGCGGTAAACGCGGCAGGCATATGCTGGGCGACAATGATCGGCCAAGGAAAGTCGGCCGGAAGCGGCGATAGCAGGGCGTCGAGAGCGGGAGGACCGCCGGTCGAGGCGCCCACAACGACGACTTGATCTGCGAGAGTTGGGCTCCCGCCGATCTGACGCGGCCGAACTGCTTCTTTTTGGCTCGCTACCTTTGATGGAGGCGTCGCAGTCTTTGCAATAAGCGCAGCGCTTTGTAACCGCACGCGCTCGGCTAATCGCAGACTGTTGCGTATCTTTGACTTGACCGCCGAACGGACTTTTTCGACGAGGACGGATTTGAGATCGTCAATAGCGAGCGATGCTGGGCCGTCAGGCTTCGCGATGAAATCCACCGCACCGAGATTCAGCGCCTGAAACGTCTCCTCGGCGCCTGCCGCGGTCCGAGAGGACACCATGATTACGCGCGAGGGCCGCTCCAGCATGATGCGGTCGAGGCATTCCAAGCCATCCATGTTCGGCATCTGAAGGTCGAGCGTCACCACATCTGGCTGGAATTCGTGGACCTTCGCCAGGCCTTCGACGCCGTCTCGCGCAAAGGCCACTTCGAAGTCGCCTTCGGACTGGAAGATGCCCCCCAGCAGGCGGCGCATCAGAGCCGAATCATCGACAATCAGAATTTTTATCACAGGCCCGCTGGCTCGGATGTCGTGCTCATGTTGTGCAGAATATCGCGCTCTGCCTGGTTGAGAAGCGCTTTGGGATCGACGAGCAGGATCATATGTCCCTCGCGTTCGATCATCGCGACCCTGTCGATGATGCTCGTGCCGTCGCTCGCCAGCTCTGGGGCGGGACTGAGGTCGTCGGCCGATACAGTCAATATTTCCGAAACTCTGTCGACGAGAAAACCGGCTTTGAATCCTTCGATCGTCACAACCACGATACGTCCGCGATCGCCTTGTGACGCTTGGCTTGCCGCAAATCTCTGGCCCTGGTCGATAACAGGCACGGCCTGGCCGCGTAAATTCATCAGGCCACTCACAAATGCAGGCGCACGCGGCACTCGTGTCAGTTTATCAGGGCAGCGCACGACCTCGTCCACCGATACAATCGCCAAACCGTACGATTGGTCTCCCAATTGGAAGACGATGAACTGTTCGCCATCAACAGTCTCTTCGTCTTTAGTCATGTTCGAATTTCCGTGTCCGGTTTCAGCGGCTATCCGACTAGCGGTTTCAGCGTCGAAAAGTTTCGTCGGTTCCAAAAGCGAGACAAGCCGGCGTCCGTCGTCGAGCCGAACGATCGCTTCTATCTGCGCCTCGCCCTTGGCGCGCGTGAGAACCTTCGGCACAGGATCGAGGGCGTCAGGGCTTATGCGCAGGATTTCGTTCACGCGGTCGACGATAACGCCGACCCGCGTCTCCGCGAGCCACACAAGAACGACGCGCGACGTCTTAGCATCCAAATCGCCAGGCGGGAAACCGAGAAGGTGCCGTAGCGAAACCAGCGGAACGAGACCGCCTTGAATTTCCGCGGCGCCAATCATCGCCTGATCCGTTCGAGGCACACGGGCGATCGACGCCGGAAGCAGCGCGACAACGTCGCTTTGGTCAATGGCCAAAGCAAACTCCTGGTCCGCCAGCGCAAACGCCAGAAACGCGCGTTCGTTTCGGTCGCCTTCGTCGTTCGCGCCAGCAGATGACCGAAGCTTCGTCTCGAGCTTGCGACTGCGCGGTGCTTGGGCCGGGAACGATTTTGTCAGCAGGCCGTCGAGGTCCATGACCTCGGTATCGGGTGTCTTTGCCAGCGCCAACACCTCGTCCACCATCAAGCCAAGGACGCCGTTGCGCTTGAGGATGACGATACGTTCAGCGTTGGTCGATTTTGGCTCCGCAGCGCCCAACAGCGCTGGTGCCGAGACCACGGGTATGGCCACGCCTCGGAAATTCGCGATGCCCAGCAATTCCGGGCGGCTGTGGGGCACGCGCGTAATCGCGATCGGGCGAATGATCTCAACGACGTCGATAAGCGGCAATGCCAGGCGCCGCCCTCCGGCTTCAAAAATGAGAGCCGCGCCGTCGACTTCGCTAATGGACGTTTCGCTCATACCTCAGGACTTTGCGCCGTCGAGTTCGTCGGCGAGAGCCGCAATTTCTTCGATGGCGGCAGCTAAGTCCTCGGCGCCTTTGGCCTGTTGCCGAGCCGCCGAGGCCGATTGCGATGCGGAATTGCCGGCTTCTTCGCTTGCCGCCGCAATTTGCTGCGTTCCTGCGGAAACTTGACGAACGGAAGTGAGGATTGCGTCCGCCGCATTCGAGAGTTCTCCGGAGCTGTCGCGGAGAACCGTAAGCTCGGAGTCTACGGTGGCCAAGCGGTCGAGCACCGACTGGTTCTTCCGAATAGCTGCATGCGACGCGCTTGCCATTTGCTCGAGGTCGCGGCTGACGGCGCTAATCTGATTTTGTATCGCGACGGCGACATCTTTGGCGCGCCCGGCACTGTCGGCTGACTGGCGGGACAGATTTCTAATGTCGGACGATACAATCGCAAAGCCTCGCCCGAATTCCCGGGCTCTTGCCGCTTCAACCGAACCGCTGACGGCGAGCATATTCGTCTGTACGGCGACGAGTGCGATCGCGTCGACGATCTTTTCGATGCGCCGGCCTGATGCCTCCAACCCGGCGAGAACTTGGCTGACCTCAAGCGTTTCATCGAGAGCTCGCGAAATCCCCGTGCTCAGGGTGATGACGGCTTCCCGATTGGCTTTGAGGATTGGCGCCAAGGCGAAAGCCCGCTCCGACGCCTCGGCCGCGGCTTTCTGCAAAGCGGCGGCGGCGCCCTCAATCTGCGCCAACGCTGCGCTCGACTGCTGGGCAGCGGATGCCTGGGCTTGCGCACCAAGGCCAATCTGATCGGTAGCGGCCAGGATCTGTGCCGCGGCCGTCGATAATTCCTGTACGGTCGTCGACAACTCTTCGGCAGCAGCGGCGAGTTGTTCGGCGCTTAGCGCAACACCCGTATCGTTGTGCAGATTTTCCGCAAGGCGAGCCAGCTCGTGAGCCGTCTTCTGGCTCTCATCCAAAGCGGCGCTCTGCTGCGCGACAGCTTGCTGGGCTTCGGCCGTAGCGGCCGCCTGCTCCTCGGCCGCACTCGCAACCGAGTGGGCGCCGCGCTGAGCCTCGAGAGCCGCCGCCTCAGCAGCTTCGGTGGCGGCCAGAATTGCGCGACTACCTTCAGAAAAGATCTGCATATCCTTGCGGATTATCCCGAGCGCGCCAATGACGTCGCGGCCACTTTGAGATTGTAGTTCGGCTCGGTCTGCGGCGTCTTTGATGCGCGCGACAATGGCTCGAACTTGCGAGGAGATGGATTGGGCAAGGTCCTGCACCTCGCGAGCGCTTTTTTCCGAGGACTCGGCGAACGCCCGAACTTCATCAGCGACCACGGAGAATCCGCGGCCGTGATCGCCGGCGCGCGCCGCCTCGATTGCGGCGTTCAACGCCAAAAGATTGGTTTGGTCCGAGACGTCAGCGACGGTGCGTGTGATCTCCCCAATATTCGCGGCTTGCGCTTCCAAAGTCGTGACGACGGCGACCGAGCGCAAGTGGCGCGAAGAGTTGTCCTGAATGGCAGCGACAAGCGACTCGATCTCGACCGCGGACTCGAGAAGCAGCGCCTGCAGCGATTCCGCTTTGCTTGTCGTCTGCCCGGCGCGTGCCCGGCCTTGGGCAAATATCGCACTCAGACCGGTCACAGCGGCTTGAGATTGCTGGGCCGCGCCAGCGGCCTCCTCGGCGGCGGCCGCGATTTGCTCAAGCGACCGACGTAGTTCTTCGGCCGCCGCAGCGGATTGCGTTATGCCGGCTGCCAGTTCTT
>JBEVLH010000399.1:0-3147 GCA_040509255.1 Hyphomicrobium sp.
GTCGCCTGCGGCACCAGCGCCCATTCCGCGCGGCTGTATGGATTTATCGCGGGAAACAGTTCCTGGTTTGGTGCACTGACCGCTTCATTTGCGATGGCAAGTTTGTACGTCTTCATCTTCGGTTTGTCTCCGCGGTATCGGGTTCGATCGGTATCAGGCAGGGACGCCGCGAGGATCGGCGTCCAGACGTGCGGTCCCGTCGAGCCCTTCGCGGGCTGCGGGAAACAACGACAGAACCTGCGGGTCGTGGCCGGGAATGATGTGGGACGGGCTGTCGACCAGGCTCTGGATGACCGCGAAGCCATTGAGCATCTGGTTCTTGTCGAACAGCACCGGAAACGGCCGGCGCTGAAGGATGTTGGCATAGAAATGCGAGGCATCGGACGCGAGCACCACGTGACCGCGTCGCGTCCTCACCCTGACGACCTGCAGCCCGGCGGTATGGCCTCCGAGCCAGTGCAAGGAGATGCCGTCGGCGAAATCGGAATTCGGATCGTGAAGGGTGACCCGGCCCTCGAAATTCCGCTTGACGATGTGGCTGACGTCCTCGGCGTTGTAGGCCTTTTTCTGCTCGGCATCACACATGCAGCGTCCGGTGCAGAAATGCATCTCGCGCTCCTGCACGTGATAGCGAGCCTGCGGAAACAGGCCGTGGTTGCCGGCATGGTCCCAATGCATGTGCGTCAGGATGACATCCTTGACGCTATCCGGGTCGATGCCGACCTGCTTCAGGCCTTCAGCGACCGGTCGCGTCACGGCATAGTTGCGTGGCTTGCCGGCGGCTTCATCGAAACCGGTATCGACGATCACCGTTCGGTTCTTGCCGACGAGCGCCCAGACGAAAAAGTCCATCGGCATGGGCGTATCCGTCCCGTCCTTCTCGATGAAATTTTCGGAGGAGCGGCGTTCATCCTTCCTGGCGTAGCGGATCGCGTAGATCTCATACTCGGACATTTCAGTACTCACTGCCGTTCGATGCCGGCTTCCTTGGTCGTGGCCGCCCACAGCTCCATGTCGCTTTTGACATGCTTGGCAAACTCCGCCGTGCCAACCCATTTTGCCTCGAAGCCGATCTCGGCGAGGCGGCGGCGAATCTCGGGATCTCCCATCACCTCGCGTACGCTCTCAGCGAGCTTGGCAACGATCTCCGGCGGGGTGTCCTTGGGCGCGAAAAACCCGGTCCAGGCGGAGATGTTGATGAACGCGACACCTCCCTCCTTCATGGTCGGGATCTGCGGGAAGAGCGAGGCGCGTTCCGGATTCGTGGTCGCAAGCGCACGTGCGGTACCAGCCTCGACCTGTGCAACCGCGGGCGTCATGTCGGTAAAGGTCATCGATACACGCTGCGCGATGATATCGGTGATGACCTGCGGGCTGTTCCGGTACGGCACGGCCGCAATGTCGATCCCCGCCCGCCGCTTGAACACCTCGCCGGACAGTTGACCAAGCGCATTGGCATATCCGAACGTCAGCGTGCCGGGCTTGCTTTTCGCGAGCGCAACGAGATCAGCCACGTCCTTGACGGGCAGCGTGGGGTCGATGATCAAAAAGTAAGGGAACAGGCCCAACTGGGAAATCGGGGCGAAGTCGGCAACGGGATCGTATTGGATCGATTTCAGCAGGCTGGGGTTCGCCGCGTGGGTCGACGTTCCGCCGATCAGCAATGTGTAGCCATCCGGCGCTGAACGCGCGGCTGCCGTTGCACCCAGCGCGCCATTGGCGCCGACACGGTTATCGATGACGATCGTCGTCTTCAACAGCTCCGACAGCCGCTGAAACACGATGCGCGCGACGCCGTCGGTTCCGCTCCCGGGAGCAAACGGGGCAATCACGGTAATCCGCTGTGACGGGTATTTTTCAGCCGCTGCCGCCAGATTGCAGAGTGAAAGCAGCAGTGCGATCGTCACCAAGAAAACCTGCACAGAACCCTCCCTTTTTAATTCTGATGTCTTTCCGTCTTCACGCGTCGATCAGGACTTCTTCGATCCACGTTCAACGATCTTCACGATCACCGGCCAGTAATTAGCGCCGTATCCGGCTTGAGAAGCTTCGGTCAGAAGCCGTGCGCCAAGCGCGGCCTCCCTGGCCTCGATCCCGGCGTCCCTCGCCATATCGAGCGCATAGGAGACATCCTTGTGCATGTAGTCGGTCGAGAACACCCGCTCGGGAAACTCCTGCGCGGCGACGGCCTTGTAGCCGTGGTTGCGCAGCGCAAAGCTGTCGGCAGAGCCCTTCGAGAGAGCATCGAACAAGGTCTGGGTCGACATGCCCGCCGCGTTGGCGATCGCAGCAGCCTCGCACAGCGCCGTCACGGTCCCCACCACGACCATGTTGTTCAGGATTTTCACGATCTGGCCGGTTCCGACATCGCCGCAATGGGTCACGTCGGAAGCGAAGCATCGCAGCAGCGGCTCGATCCGCGCAAACACATCCGGCGTCGCGCCGACGGAAATCGCCAGTGTCCCCGCCTCGGCCGCCGCACGCGTGCGGGCGACCGGCGCATCGGCATAGTCCGCCCCCTTCGCTGCAAACACGGCCGCCAGTTCGCGCGTCAATTTCAGCGGGCTCGTGGACAGGTCGACGATGGTCTGGCCGGCGCGGGCGGATTCGAGAAACCCGCCCGGCATTTCGCAGATCTTCTTCAGGTGCTCACCGCTCGGCATCGAAATAAAGACGATGTCGGCCTTGGCCACCGCGGCCACAGAACCGGCGGCGACGGCCCCGGCCTGAACCAGTCGCGTCACCGGCTCGGAATTGAGGTCGTGGATCAGCACCTTCGTTTTCGTCTTCTGCACGAGGTGCCGGCACATCGGCTCGCCCATCACGCCCAAACCGATGAAGCCGAAGGTCGAAGAGGCGGTCATGTCAAAACTCCGGAATTTCCAGACAGAGAAACTTTCAGATACCGAGATAGGCCCGGCGCACGTAGTCGCTGGCGAGAAGGTCCTGGCCTTTTCCGCTAAGCGCTACCGCGCCGGTTTCCAGCACCAGCGCCTCGTTGCAGAGGTTCAACGCAAGCTTCGCATTCTGCTCGACCAGGATGATCGACATGCCGATATCACGGTTGATCTCGGCAATGATGCGCGCGATCTCGTCGACGATGATCGGAGCAAGCCCGAGCGAAGGTTCATCCAGCAGCAGCAGGCG
>JBEVLH010000400.1:0-5745 GCA_040509255.1 Hyphomicrobium sp.
GTCGGCTACACCTATTTGCAGAAGCTCCTGCGCTCGGGCCAGGTACGCGTCGATTCCAAACGCGCGCAGGCCAACGACCGCTTGACCGCCGGGGCGGAGATCCGTGTGCCCGCGATCGTCCGCCAGCCGAAAAAATCCGGTCCGGGATTGCAGGCCCCGCCCGGCGTCTCGAAGGGCGACCGCGACGCCATCGAGAAGATGATCCTGTTCGAGGACGATCACGTTCTCGTTCTGAACAAGCCGTTCGGCCTGGCAGTGCAAGGTGGCACCGGTACGAAGAAACACATCGACGGCATGCTCGAAGGTATGGCCGACCGCTTCGGCGGCGAACGACCGAGGCTTGTGCATCGTCTCGATCGCGATACGACCGGTGTGCTGCTCGTCGCTAAAACGCGCGACGCGGCGGCAAAGCTCGGCCGCACGTTCCAAACGCGCTCAGCCGCCAAGACCTATTGGGCGCTCATCAGGGGTGTTCCGAAGCCGCCGCAGGGCAAGGTCGAAGCCGCACTCGTCAAGGCATCAGGTCCCGACGGCGACCGCGTGCGCAAATCGCGACCCGGCGAGCAGGACGTCGCCATGCACGCGACCACGCACTATTCCGTCATCGACCGCGCCGCGCACAAGGCTGCGTGGGTATCGCTGAAACCTGTGACGGGTCGGCAGCATCAGCTGCGGGCTCACATGCATCTCATCGGTCATCCGATCGTCGGCGACAACAAGTATGAGGGCGACGTCCACCTGCCCGCCGAGAACATCGAAAATAAACTCCACCTTCACGCGCGCCGTCTTGTCATTCCGCATCCGAAGGGCGGCAAGACCATCGACGTAACCGCGCCGCTGCCGGACCACATGCGGCGAAGCTGGGAGCTTTTCGGCTTCGACGAGGAAAAATTCGAATAGGGAGAAGCGCCGCCATGATTGAGGAATTCATCAGGTTTGCTCTCTCGAATTTCACGCTGACGTTCCTCGTTATCGGATTGCTGTTTTCACTCGTAGCGATCGCTCGGGAGACGAAGCCCATCACTGCCGCGGTCGTGGTCGAGAAGTTGATCTCCTGGCATGTCTTCTGGGCCATCGGCATCTGCTTCTTCTATAACTTCGTGATGCACTCCATCTTCGGTAAAACAGCGGCCGCGTTTATCGGCTGGGCCGATAGCCCATTCCAATTCGAGGTCGGGACGGCGAGCCTTGGATTTTCAATCGTCGGCTTTCTTGCGGCGTTCCGGAGTTTCGACCTTCGTCTCGCCGCCATCCTCGGGCCGGGCGTGTTCGCACTTGGCGCGGGAGTGGGCCATATTTACCAGATCGTGACGGAGCACAATTTCGCGCCCGGCAACGCTGGCGTGATTTTCTATCTGGATTTTCTGATCCCGATATTCGGCTTTCTTCTGCTTTGGCTGCAGCACCGCCTGGGCCGCCCCGCCACATAAGTCGCCGCCACAAAAGCAGCACCCCTGTGGCTGGCTCCAAGGCCGGGAGTCGCGGGGTGCAAACAAAAAATCACCGTGCTAAAACGCCCCCATGAAACTCGTTGTTTTTGATTGCGATGGCACGATCGTCGACAGCCAGGCCGGTATCGTACTGTCGATGGTGCATGCATTTTCTGCGCTCGACATGGTCCCGCCCACGCGAAACGCGACGCTCTCCGTCGTCGGCCTGTCGCTGCCCGAAGCGTTCGCGGTGCTTGCTCCCGATGTCGACAAGCAGACGCGCGCCGCTCTTGCCGAGCGCTACAAGTCGGCGTTCCGCGAACTGAAGCACGATCCCGCCGAAACCGAGATCTTGTTTCCGCAGGCCAAGGAGACGATTGCGCATCTCGCGGGCGGACACGACCATCTGCTCGGCATCGCCACCGGCAAGTCGCGACGGGGCATCGACCGGCTGTTCGATCGCGAGGGCTGGCATGGTAGCTTTGCAACCATTCAGACGGCGGACGATCATCCATCGAAGCCGCATCCGTCGATGCTTCAGCGCGCTATCCTTGAAACCGATGCCACCCCCGACGTCACGGTGATGATAGGGGACACGACCTATGATATTTCGATGGCGCGCGCTGCCGGCGTCATGGCCATTGGTGTAAGTTGGGGCTATCACCCCGTCGCGGAACTGAAGAGCGCCGGCGCGCATTTGATCGTCGATCGCTTCGAAGATCTGCCGCAGGCGATCGAAGATGTCCTCTCGCTTGAAAGCAGTGCCGCATGAGCGCAGAAAATATTAATAAGCGCTCCGAGCATGGCGCCAACGAGCCGGCCGCGTCGGGCGCGCCGAGCAAGGTTCCATCTGACAGTCTCGCCAAGCCGCTCGCCCGCCGCTTCTACAAAGAAGTGACCGTCGGCGACGCCGCGCCCTTTCCGGTTCTGCTCGACGGACGCCCCATCAAGACCCCGAAGAAGCGCGCGCTGGCCCTGCCGACGCGCGCGTTGGCAGACGCCGTGGCGGACGAATGGCGGGCGCAGGCTGAGCATATCAATCCGACGCGAATGCCGCTGACGCGCTCCGCAAATACCGCAATCGACGCCGTCGCCGATACTCTGCAGGACGTCGCCGATGATATTACCGCCTACGCCGCGAGTGATCTCCTGTGCTATCGCGCCGAGGCGCCCGTCGAACTCGTCGAATTGCAGGCCGAGCATTGGGACCCGATCGTCGCGTGGGTCAACGAGACGTTGGGAACCCCGTTTCAAGTCGGTTTCGGTATTGTCCATGTCGCCCAGCCGACCGATGCGGTCACGGCGTTCGCTGCGGCCCTCAGGCCCTACAACGCGTTCCATCTGACAGGATTGCACGTCATCACCACGCTCACGGGCTCGGGCCTGATTGCCCTGGCGCTCGACCGCAATTGGCTGAGCGACGATGCGGCCTGGAAAGCCGCCCACGTCGACGAGGATTACCAGATCTCGGTTTGGGGCGAAGACGCCGAAGCCGTCGCCCGCCGTCGCAATCGCCGCGCCGAATTCGACGCCGCGGTGCGCTTCCTGGCGCTGCTCAAAGCGGCCTAGGGCGTACGAATTGCGTCAGCGCGAAATCGCGCGGCCGCTACACCTCTCGCTATTTCTCCTGGCCGCCCTTGGCATGGCTTGCTCTCTCATCGCGTTTCAAGAAGACTTGCGCAGATGATTCGGCCAGGGGCGACGACCCATGCTCAACGCGCCTCGAATTCCCGAACTTGCGCAACGCGACCGCTTCGTCCGCCGGGCGGTCAGCGAAGGCCGCGTGCTGACCCTCGCCGACGAGGAAAATGCATCCGTTCCGTCGCAGAAGGTGGCAGGCCGCACGGTCCAGCTCTTCTGGTCGAGCCCGATCGAGGCCGGACGTTGGGCTGAAGCTCTCGCCGGCAACCGCGAGCTGCAAGACCTCTCGCTCGAAACCTTCGCGACCGACATCCTGCCCGGCATCGCCACGGCAAAGGGCTTTGTCGGCACCGACTGGGTTTCCGACCCGATCGAGGCCGAGATAGATCCCCGCGACTTGCTCATTCGTCTAAAGACCGAGGCCGTCCCGATGTACGCCTCTGCCGCCCGTGAAAAGGGCGAGGTTTACCTCGTCGGTAACGCCGAGGGTCCGATGCTGACGCCCGGCACCCAGAAGCCGCGCTCCGACGACCGTCTCCATGTCTTTGCGACCCGCGGCGATGCCGATGCGCACATGAAGAAAATCGCCGGAAAGCGCGTCATCGCCGATCCGATTTCCAACTTCCTCGCCGCGACCCTCGCCTGGGCGGCCGAGGCCAGGCACCCCGTGATGATCGAGCCGATCCGGGGCGCCGGCTTCATCGAGGCGAAAGTCCCTGATCTTATCGCCCGTATGCTGGGCGATGGGCCCGAAGGCGCAGCGAAAAGCGCCTGATTTCCGGGCTTTCGCAGGGCGTCGCGCTCCCCCGACGGTCTCGCGACAACTCATCGTTTGCGCTCCATCGGAGCCATGCTAGAGAGCCCTTTCGGCATATTTCGCCCTCCGCAGGCAAGGGGTTCCATGAAAGACATCATCGATGAGCTTGAGAAGCGCCGCGACAACGCCCGTCTCGGCGGCGGCCGCGCCCGGATCGACGCTCAGCATGCCAAAGGCAAGCTGACCGCGCGCGAGCGCATCGAGCTTCTGATGGATGATGGCTCGTTCGAAGAATTCGACATGTACGTCGAGCATCGCTGCACCGATTTCGGCATGGAAAAAACCAAGGTGCCGGGCGACGGCGTCGTGACCGGCTGGGGCACGATTAATGGCCGCGTCGTCTACGTCTTCGCCAAAGACTTCACGGTGATGGGTGGCTCGCTGTCGGAGACGCACGCCAAGAAGATCACCAAGATCCAGGACATGGCGCTCAAGAACCGCTCGCCGATCGTCGGGCTGTTTGACGCCGGCGGCGCCCGCATTCAGGAGGGCGTCGATGCCCTCGGCGGCTATGGCGAAGTGTTCCAGCGCAACGTGCTGGCGTCGGGCGTCATCCCGCAGATCTCGGTCATCATGGGGCCGTGCGCCGGCGGCGACGTCTATTCGCCGGCCATGACCGACTTCATCTTCATGGTGAAGGATACGAGCTACATGTTCGTCACCGGCCCCGACGTCGTGAAGACCGTGACCAACGAAACTGTGACGGCCGAAGAACTCGGCGGCGCCAAGGTTCACACCACCAAGTCCTCGATCGCCGACAAGGCCTACGAGAACGATCTCGAAGCGCTTCTGCAGATGCGCCGCCTGATGGACTTCCTGCCGTCGAACAACCAGGCAGGCGTCCCGGTCATTCCGAGCCGCGACAGCCCCGAGCGCATCGATCATTCGCTCGACACGCTGATCCCTGACAATCCGAACAAGCCCTACGACATCAAGGAACTGATCCTGAAGATCGTCGACGAGGCGGACTTCCTCGAGATTCAGGACGCCTTCGCCAAGAACATCGTGACAGGCTTTGCGCGCATGGAAGGCGCAACCGTCGGTATCGTCGCCAACCAGCCGATGGTCCTCGCCGGCGTGCTCGACAGCGACGCCTCTCGCAAGGCGGCTCGCTTCGTGCGCTTCTGCGATTGCTTCGATATCCCGATCCTGACGTTCGTCGATGTGCCGGGCTTCCTGCCGGGTACCGCGCAGGAATACGGCGGCCTCATCAAGCACGGCGCCAAACTGCTGTTCGCCTTTGCCGAAGCCACCGTGCCGAAGGTCACCGTCATCACGCGCAAGGCGTACGGCGGCGCCTATGACGTGATGAGCTCGAAGCACATTCGCGGCGACGTGAACTATGCCTGGCCGACTGCTGAGATCGCGGTCATGGGCGCCAAGGGCGCAGCGGAGATTCTCTATCGGTCAGAGCTTTCGGACCCGGTGAAAATCCAGGCCCGCATCGATGAATACAAGAAGCGGTTCGCCAATCCGTTCGTTGCCGCCGAGCGCGGCTACATCGACGAGGTGATCACGCCGTCAGCAACCCGCAAACGCCTGTGCCGCGCGCTCAACATGCTGCGCAACAAGACGCTCGAAAATCCCTGGAAGAAGCACGACAACATTCCGCTGTGATGGTGGGCGGCGGAAGCCAAGCTTCAAAAGTCTCCAACGTCATGGCCGGCTTGACCCGGCCTTCCAGGCCCCTTGCTCGAAATGCTCGAGTTCGTGGCGCTGGGGGGCCGCCGAGGGGCGGCCATGACGTCAGAGAAAATCGCGAGGCGAGGTCTTACAGGCCGACCCAGACGCCGCTGCGCCAGTAGCCGTGACCCTCATGCTCACGCCAGCGGTAATGGTCATGATCGCCCCATTTCC
>JBEVLH010000401.1:0-2909 GCA_040509255.1 Hyphomicrobium sp.
ACATCATCGCTGACGGTCCCTCGACCGAACTCGGCGAACTGGCGCTCGGCAAGAACGTGCTCGTCGCGTTCATGCCGTGGATGGGCTACAACTTCGAAGACTCGATTTTGATGAACGAGCGCGTCGTTTCCGAAGACGTGTTCACCTCGATCCACATCGAGGAATTCGAGGTCATGGCTCGCGATACCAAGCTCGGGCCGGAGGAAATCACGCGTGATATTCCGAACGTTTCGGAAGAAGCGCTGAAGAACCTCGACGAAGCCGGCATCGTCTACATCGGCGCCGAAGTCCATCCGGGCGACATTCTCGTCGGCAAGATCACGCCGAAGGGTGAAAGCCCGATGACTCCGGAAGAGAAGCTGCTTCGCGCCATCTTCGGCGAGAAGGCGTCCGACGTTCGCGATACCTCGCTACGTCTGCCGCCGGGCGTCTCCGGCACGATCGTCGAAGTCCGCGTCTTCAATCGTCACGGCGTCGAAAAAGACGAGCGCGCGATGGCGATCGAGCGTGAGGAAATCGAGCGTCTCGCCAAGGACCGCGACGACGAACTCCAGATTCTCGACCGCAACGTCTACGCGCGCCTCAAAGACGCGCTGATGGGCAAGGAAGTCGCCAAGGGTCCGAAGAATGCTCGCAAGGGCACGACCATCGACAACGCCATTCTCGACGACATCCCGCGCAGCCAGTGGTGGGAAATCGGTCTGGCGAACGAGAAGGCGCAGGCCGAGGTCGAAGCGATCCAGAAGCAGTACGAAGATGCCAAGAAGGGCTTGGGTCTCCGCTTTGCCGACAAGGTCGACAAGCTGCAGCGCGGTGACGAGCTGCCGCCGGGCGTGATGAAGATGGTCAAGGTCTTCGTCGCGGTGAAGCGCAAGATCCAGCCGGGCGACAAGATGGCCGGCCGTCACGGCAACAAAGGTGTCGTGTCGATGATCGTTCCGTCGGAAGACATGCCGTTCCTCGAGGACGGCACGCCGGTCGACGTCGTTCTGAACCCGCTCGGCGTGCCGAGCCGCATGAACGTCGGACAGATCCTCGAAACGCATCTTGGTTGGGCGTGCCGCGGTCTCGGCCGACTGATCGACGACGCGCTGCATCAGTTCCATGAGAGTGGCCAGGCAAAGGCCCTCCGGGATCAGATGACGAAGGTCTACGGTGATGACGTGATCAAGTCCTCGATGAAGGACGACGAACTCGTCAGCATCGGCGAGAACTTGCGCTCGGGCGTCCCGATCGCGACGCCTGTGTTCGACGGCGCGCGCGAGAAGGACATCGTCGAGATGTTGCAGCTGGCGGGCTTCGATACCTCCGGTCAGGTGACGTTGTTCGACGGCCGCACGGGCGAGCCGTTCGATCGCAAGGTCACGGTCGGCTACAAGTACGTTCTGAAGCTGCACCACTTGGTCGACGACAAGATCCATGCCCGCTCGATCGGTCCGTACTCCCTCGTCACCCAGCAGCCGTTGGGTGGTAAGGCGCAGTTCGGCGGCCAGCGCTTCGGCGAAATGGAGGTCTGGGCGCTTGAAGCGTACGGCGCCGCCTACACGCTGCAGGAAATGCTGACCGTCAAATCCGACGACGTCGCGGGCCGCACCAAGGTCTACGAGGCGATCGTCCGTGGCGACGACGCATTCGAGGCTGGCGTGCCGGAAAGCTTCAACGTCCTCGTCAAGGAAATGCGCGCGCTCGGCCTCAACGTCGAGCTTCTCAATAGTGAGTTGCCGCAGCTCGAAGCCGAGAACGATCAACCGGAAGCCCCCGAAGCACCCCAGGCGCAGCTTCCGCCGGCGGCCGAATAACGAACAGCCAAGACGGCCTCCGCCCGCCGCGATGGGTGGAGGCCGGCACGACACGAGCACTAGATTCCACGGGTTCGGCCTCCCCAGCCGCACCCTCGAGGAGACAGCCGATGAACGAAATTACGAATATCTTTAAATCGCAGGCTCCCGCTCCGGTTTTCGACCAAATCCGGATCTCGATCGCCTCGCCCGAGGACATCCTGTCCTGGTCCTTCGGCGAGATCAAAAAGCCCGAGACCATCAACTACCGTACGTTCAAGCCTGAGCGCGACGGCCTGTTCTGCGCGCGCATTTTCGGACCGATCAAGGATTACGAATGCTTGTGCGGCAAGTACAAGCGCATGAAGTACAAGGGCCTGATCTGCGAAAAGTGCGGCGTCGAGGTGACGCTCGCAAAGGTTCGCCGCGAGCGCATGGGCCACATCGAGCTTGCGGCGCCCGTCGCCCACATCTGGTTCCTGAAGTCGCTGCCGTCGCGCATCGGTCTTCTGATGGACATGGCGCTCAAGGACCTCGAGCGCGTTCTCTATTTCGAGAACTACATCGTCATCGAGCCGGGCACGACGCCGTTCGCCGAGCGCCAGCTCCTGACCGAAGAGCAATACAACCAGGCGATCGACGAGTACGGCGCTGACACGTTCACCGCCGGCATCGGCGCGGAAGCCATCCGCGAACTCTTGTCCGCCATGGACCTGCCGAAGATCGCGGTCCATCTGCGCCAGGAAATCGCCGAGGCGACGACGGAGCTGAAGCCAAAGAAGCTCGGCAAGCGCCTGAAGGTCATCGAAGCCTTCATGGAAAGCGGCAACCGTCCCGAGTGGATGATCCTGACCCAGGTTCCGGTCATTCCGCCGGAACTGCGTCCGCTCGTCCCGCTCGATGGCGGCCGCTTCGCGACCTCCGATTTGAACGATCTCTATCGCCGCGTCATCAACCGCAACAACCGTCTGAAGCGGCTGATGGAGCTGCGCGCGCCCGACATCATCATCCGCAACGAAAAGCGCATGCTGCAGGAAGCTGTCGACGCTCTGTTCGACAACGGCCGCCGCGGCCGCGTCATCACGGGCGCCAACAAGCGTCCGCTGAAGTCGCTCGCCGACATGCTGAAGG
>JBEVLH010000402.1:0-7360 GCA_040509255.1 Hyphomicrobium sp.
CTTCCGGAACGACGATTGGAATCGATCACGCCCCTGCCGCGGCAGGCCTTTCTTCTCGTTTCCGTCGAAGGCTTCTCGACGGGCGAAGCCGCGCAGGTTCTCGACGTCACACCAGCCCACGTGACCGAGTTGCTTCAGATGGCTGGCTCGGAGATCGCAGAGCAGTTGTCGGCCGACGTTTTGATCATCGAAGACGAACCGCTTATCGCCATGGACCTCGAAGCGCTCGTGGTCGATATCGGACATCGGGTTCAGGGGGTTGCGCGGACGCATCAGGAAGCGGTTGAAGAAGTCGCGAAAAAAGCGCCCTCATTGGTGCTCGCCGATATACATCTCGCGGACGGAAGTTCGGGGCTCGAGGCCGTGAACGAAATTCTCGAGTCGATCAGCGTGCCGGTGATCTTCATCACGGCGTTCCCTGAGCGGCTGTTGACAGGTACCAAACCCGAGCCGGTGTTTTTGATTACGAAGCCATTCGAACCGGCGGTGGTGAAGGCGATGATCAGCCAGTCGTTGTTCTTCGGCCTGCGCTCCAAGAAGGCTGGCCAGCGGGCAGCTTAAAAACTTCAGTTGTGAATGCTAAGGGCGCTGCCTCTATCCGGGGACGCGCCCTTTTTGCGACAAAAGGCGGCCGGGGACTTTGGCTCCCGACGCGAGAGGTCCGGGGGGAGGGATAGCTGACGGCGCGTTATGCTTCAGGCGCGTCGTACAAAGCTGGCTATGACCGAAACGACGAAAAGAACGATTGCGACCCAAAAAATCAACCGCGCGCCTTCCATTGCGGTACCGGCCACGCCGCCAAAGCCGAGCGCTGCCGCAACGAGCGCAACGATCAAAAATACGATCGCGTAGTGCAGCAAATTTCCCATTCGTCGCTCCGGCTTGATGTGCTTTCGGAAACGTTCCGCATCGACCGCGCGTTCCGCGACCGTAGTGCTTGAGCACTCGGTCCTAAGTCGATGGAGATGGGGAGCAGAAAAGCGGAGTTCGCGCCGCTCGGGGGGAAGCGGTCGCGAACTCTCCTAAGTGATGCCGCACCCTGGGCCACGGGGGGAGTGGGAGGGGATATGTGGGCGCGGTCACGTATATCAAACGTGATCCCTAGGCGAGGGTTCCGACGCGGTTGAGATTTCTGAGAATATGAACTCCTTTTAATCAAAGCCAATGCAAAGCTGCGATGCCGTCGAAACTCAAGCGCCGCGTCGAACTCCGCTTTAAAGACGTCACGCTCGCAGTTCGTGCTACGGTTTGGAGGTGTCAGCGTTCGTGTGAACGTGGACGAAGCCTGCAAGGCGTTTTCAGGCCGGTTTTGGGTACGCAGCATTTTTCATGGATCGTTTTAACACTCAGTCGGCATCGACCGCGATTTTTTCGGGGAGAGCAACACGAACGCTCTTGATCTGGATGGCGGTCGCCGTTTTGTCGGGAATGGCGGCACTCGTCGCGTGGCGATGGACGGTAAAAGCCGCCGATCGGGTCACGCATACGCTCGTCGTGCAGCAGGAATTTACGAAGTGGCTGAGCGCGGCCCAGGATCTCGAAGACGGCCACCTCCGCTATTTGCTTACGAACGACTCCCACTCTCTCGAGCCGTATCAAGCGGCGAAGGGCGCGGTTGGACTGGTCCATCATAATCTGCTCCGCCTCGGCAGCGGGAACGCATCCCAACTCGCGGTGATCGAAGCTATCCACCGGACAATTGAAGAGCAGATCGATCTTGCCGAGCGAAGCCTTGCTTCAATCGCTAAAGCGGGTGACGGCGCTGCCGCGCAAGCTGTAGAGGCGAAGCGCAGTGGCGGGATCATGGAGCGCCTGCGCAGCCAGATCGCGGCCGCGAAGCAGCAGGAACAACTTTTGTTCAAGCGGCAAGTGAAGCAGTTTCGCGCGCAAAGTTTCTGGCTTCTTGCGGCGATGATCGCGACCCTTTTTGCCTGCGCCGCGCTGGCGCTCGTCGCTCTCATTCGGGAACGTCAACGCGTGGCCGCACTGGAGCTGACGGCCCTGGCGCTCGGCTCGACCAACCGCACGCTCGAAGAAAGGGTGAAAGCCCGTACCGAAGAACTGGCGGTCGAACGAGACCGGGCCGAGGCGGAGCGCGAGCGTACCGAAGCCCTTTTGCGTGATGTCACACATCGGATCGGGAACACGCTGGCGCTCGTCGTCGGCTTCATCAATCTCCATATTCGGCACACATCCGATCCGAAATCGGTGAAGACATTGTCCGGGGCGCGCGACCGCATTCATGCAATTGCGAGCGCGCAACGGCGCATCAATGTCGTCAACGATCTCGAACTCGTGCGGATCGATACGCTAATCCAAGCTGTGCTTGACGATGTCGTGGAAGCCGTGGGCGAAGATCGCATTCGGCTGACGGTCAACGTCCCGCCGTTGTTAGCGTCTGCGCAGGTCGCCACGTCGCTCTGCGTGCTAGCGCAAGAGTTCGTCGTCAATTCATTCAAGCACGCTTTCGGCGATGAGAGCGTTGGTCAAGTCAGCGTGCAGTTGAAAAAGGTCCCGGGCAATGGCGCGCATCTCATAATCGAAGACGACGGCCGTGGCGTTGACGATGAATTGCCCTGGGTTGATGGCGACAACCTCAGAGGTGACAGTGAACATCCCTCAGAGGGGCTTGGGCGCAAGATCGCGGCGCTACTCACCCGGCAGTTTGCGGGAAAGATCCACTATGAGCAGGTCACGCCCGGCGCGATACGGCCAGGAACGCGAGTCGTGGTGACGCTGGCGGAACTGGTGTTGCTGGATCCGGAAGAGGACGTCATATCGTCGAAGCGGGCGCCGCTTGCTTCCTCTCCCGTATAAAAAATACTTGGCGTCGAAATGACCGCGTCAGCAAACATTCCAGCGCGCAGCGTAGGCTGGCGAAAGCTGTAAGGCGCGGGGTTTGCGGCGTTGCGACTCGCCACTTGTCATGCAATCGGCAACAAACTCGATGGCCGACTTTATGCACTTTTCCGAGTACGGTTTGATCAACACACCGCAGGCGGAGGAAAAGTCATCGGGAATGCTGTGCGGATTAGAGGTCGTGAAGATTACGGTGGTGCTGCTTTTTTCGCTCAAGTGGCGAGCGAGAGCCGTGCCGGTCGCACCGTCGCTGAGATTCACGTCGACCAACGCGAGATCGCATGATGAGCTTTCGGCTAGTTTTAATGCCTTGTGGGACGACGACGCGATCCCAACGACTTCATGGCCGAGATCTTTGACAAAGGCCTCAAGCTCGCCGGCGAGGATAGCTTCGTCTTCCGTAATCAGAACGTTCATGTTCCCCCCGAACATTCTCCCTAGTGGGGTTGGAACGGGTGGCTGCCGTGAAGGTTCCGGGCTGCGGTGCAACGGCGGTGGATAACGTGTCCTTTTGGCCGATGTCGGTTCGCGGCCGTCGACTAGCCGCGAACGCAGGTCTGTAAATCACACCGTTTTTTCGTGCCGAGTGCCGATGTTGGCGAGTGGGCCTACCAGCGTCCACTGGAAACCGTGTGCATCGGCCGCCGCGTGGGCGGCCAATTTCAGGCCCTGTGTCGAAAAGCGTTCTACCACGGATCGGCCATAGCCTCGCGGACCATCCATCACGAACTCGGGACCGCCGGTCTCGCGCCATGACAAGGAAATGGTCTCGTCATCCGGGAATTCCCACGATAGCTTCACGGCGCCTTTGGCGGACGTGAGTGCTCCGTGTTCGGCGGCATTGAGGGTCAACTCGGTAATGACCATGCCTAGCGTCTGCGCCGCCTCAGGTGTCAGCGACACGGGCGGGCCGGATATCACAATTCGGTCGGCATCGGTGCGGGCTACAGCGCCGATTTCAGCGGTCGCCAGGGTTGCGAGATCGACGCTCTGCCAGTCGGAGGCGACGATGAGATCTTGGGACGCCGAAAGGCCCGCGACGCGCAGCGTAAAGTCCTTGAGGTGCGATTTGACGTCGACAGCGTCTCGGGCGGTGAGGCGAGCCATGGCGAGAATAAGCGCCAGCAAATTTTTCGACCGATGCGATACTTCACGCAACAGCGCGTGGGTGCGCGTGAGATTAAGGCGCTGATCGGTGATGTCGTAAGCAACGCCCGCCATCTCGCGCGCCGCGCTACCGTCAGCGCCGCCCGCGAGCGCGCCGCGCACTGCAATCCAGCGGATCTCGCTATCGGGGCGGCGGATGCGGACCTCGACCGCGAGAGGAGCGTCGCCGGCCAATGCGGCAGTGAAGGCCTTCAGGAGACGGTTGCGGTCGGGGCGGACCACGCGGCGGAGGAAATCACGGCCGACGTGGTCATTGTCGCCGGGGTGAAGATTGAATATTCGCGCGATTTCGCCATCCCAGTGCACCAAGCCTGTCTTGAGATTGAATTCCCAAACGCCGATGTTGCCCGCCTGGAGAGCGACGCGCATGCGGTCGGCGGCTCCGGCTGGCCGCCCTTGGCGTGATGTCTGCCGGTGATCGGTGGGACTGGGCATTGCCGCGGCTTGCATCAAATTGTTCAGCTTCGGTTCTTCGAGTAGACTGCGAGTTAATAACGTCGCCCCGGTGAACGATGCCATGGCGAGCAATGAGGAAATCGCCACGAAGGTCATCCAGTTGCGTCGGGTTCGAGCCTCAATAGAACTAGACGGCACGCCAGCCGCGACTTTCCAACCAAATTGCGACGTGTCGGCGAACGCTTGGATCAGAGCCGCGTTTCCCGAGGCTTGCGTGTCCAACAGCTTTGAAGGCAGGGCTTTGGACCCGGCGAAGACCTGGCCGTTGCCACAAATCACAGCCATGGACCAAAGGCCGTCGGAAACGAAGTTTTTGAGGGCGGACGTCAGGTAGGCCGAAGGGATACGGGCCTGGAGCAGAATCGGCGCCGCGTCCTTTTCCGGCGCCGCGACCCAGACGTTAACGCCGCCATCCTTGGATGCCCCGTAAGGGGTAATCTGCGGGGCGAAGGTCGAGAGTGCTGCGGTTGCCGCCGCTCGCGCTGGCTTGCTCAAGCTCGTGAGCGCGTCGTCGACACCACTGGTAGGCGACAGCAGGTCAAGATTGGCGCCCCGTACGAAAAGGAGGATGCCTTTCTGATCAAGTTCTGATCGGAGGCTCGCATAACGGCTTTCCGACGCGGCGGCCGGCGTTCCGGAGAAGCCTTTCAGCGTCGCGATGAGGGAGGCCATCTGGTCGTCGACAAACGCTGCGGCCAGAGCCGCACGACTTTGGGCAGACTCGCGCAAGCTGCCCAGTTCTTGCGCATGCATCTGGGTGAGCAGGTATGCTGCGAAGCTTAATGACGGCACGAGCACGGCGAGGCATATCGCGTAAGCGAAGACGCGTACTGGGGCACGGGTGGTTATGAATGCCGACATTCCAAGGATGCCAGGCCGGGACGGCCCGTTTCGTTGATTATTATTCACGATTCTACTTCTTGCCGTCGTCGTTCCGCGCCAGAATCCACCGTAAGCAAAAATGCCTGGGGCCCGTCGATTGTTCCAGTTCCGCGCGCTTGGGCGAAAGCGTCAGATTAGCCTGCGGGCAAGTCGTTAACGCGCTATCCGGAAATTGCCGTTGCCACGATTGTGACACAAGAGAAGCCGACTTCTGCGCTGCACTGGCGATGGGGAATCGATGGCCTGTTCGCGACTCCGTTTGAGGCTGCTTTGGCTGACGCTGTTTGCGTTCGGCGTGCAGATCGCCGTCGCCGACTTTCATCATCACGCCTCGCGCGGAACCGGCATGGAGGCACGCGCCCTTACTGCTGGCATCTGCAGTCCGTCGCCTAAGCAACCCTGCAAACCCCTTCAAAATGAGCACGGCGGTTGTGTCCTGTGTTGGGCTGCAGCCATTGCAACGACATCGGTGACACCCCCGCTTTTCAGCCTGCCGGGGCCGTCGAGTTCCACTGCGGTCAAGCTCGGCGTAGCCGACGCGCCTCGAGTGCTCGGCGCTCGCCTTGAAGATGCGCGCGCGCGCGGTCCTCCCGCAGCCGATCTCGGTTAAGCACCGAGAGCCCGCGCGATCCGCTCCGCGGACCTTCCCATCCGAATTCCTCGCGTGCGTCATCCCTCTTGGTGGCCGCACGTCTGACCAGGCGCAACCGCAGCGCTGCGCAACCTACATCTTGGAGAGAGACCATGGCGAAAGCCTCATCAATTCTTGCCGTGTCGGCCATTCTCTTGACCGTCCCGGCCTTCGCGGACGAAGCGCCGCATCGGCAACTCGGCCCGCACGTCCACGGACAGGGCACGCTCGATATTGCCGTGGAAGGCAACAAGATCGAAATGGAACTCACGGCACCGGGCATGGACATCGTCGGGTTCGAGCATGTCGCCTCGACGAACGATCAGAAAGCCGCGGTCGAGAAGGCGAAGGCCAAGCTTGCCGACGTGTTGACCGTGTTCAAACTGCCCGACGCCGCGAAGTGCAAAATCGATACGGCGAACGTCGAGAACCGCAAGGAAACGCATCAGCCGGGTGAAAAAGACGATGACGACGACAAGCCCGGTGCGCCTCAGCACTCCGAGTTCCATGCGACCTACACCATCACGTGTGAAGCGCCGGAAAACGTGACTGGAATTGAGACCGTTTACTTCAAGGACTTTGGCGGCGGCCAGCTGCTCAACGTCAACGTCACCACCTCGAAGGGGCAAACGCAGGCGCAGTTGACGCGCGAAAAGCCGACGCTCGATCTCACGGGTGTAATGTGAGCGATGAGTGAGCTGGGCGTGATGTCTCCAACGGGGGATCGAGAGGGCGCGCGCCGTCTCGATGCCGTTTCATTCGCGCATGTCAATTATTCTTGGCCGGGGTCGTCGCCATTCACGCTGACGATCCCGCGCTTCGTCCTTCAACGCGGCGAGAAGTTATTGCTGCTCGGACCGTCCGGAAGTGGCAAGAGCACGTTCCTTAGTCTGCTTGCCGGCATCGTCGTTCCCGATGAGGGGCGTGTCGCGATCGATAACACCGATATGGCGAAGCTCGGTGGAGCGGCGCGAGACCGATTTAGGGTCGATCACTTCGGCATCATTTTTCAGATGTTCAATCTGCTTCCGTATGCATCGCTGATCGACAACGTGCTTCTTCCGGTTCGCTTCTCAAGCCTTCGGCGGGGAAATGCGTTGCGCGAAGGACCGCTCGATGAGGTCGCGAAACGCCTGCTTCTTGATCTCGGTCTCGACGGGACGGTCATTGCGTCGAGCACCGCTGCCAGCCTCAGCGTCGGGCAGCAGCAGCGTGTTGCGGCGGCGCGGGCGCTGATCGGAGCGCCGCAGATCATTGTCGCGGACGAACCGACCTCGGCGCTCGACCGCAGCACCGAAGGGGCTTTTCTGAAGCTTCTGTTCGCGCAAAGCGAAAAAGCCGACACGAGCGTCATCATGGTCAGTC
>JBEVLH010000403.1:0-2526 GCA_040509255.1 Hyphomicrobium sp.
TGCCGCGCCTGAAGCGTTTCCTCGATTGGTTCGCGATGACGGAGACCGGGCGTCGCCGCGGTATCAACGCAATCATCGCAGAGACCTCGGGCCGCCTCGTTCTGGATATGGCCGGAAAACCGTTCACGCTCACGGCACGAGCCGACCGCATCGACGACAGCGGCATGGGGATCGTCATAACCGACTACAAGACCGGCTCGCCGCCGAGCGATGCCGCGGTCAAGGCCGGCCGCTCGCCGCAGCTCCCCCTCGAAGCCGCAATAGCCCTCAGCGAAGCCGGGTTTCCGCATCTTGTCGGACGAACGGTGGACGCGTTGAGATATATTCGGGCATCCGGCAGTGAACCGCCCGGAGAAGAACGAACGGTCAAGATCGACGACGTAGCCGCGCTTGCAGCGCAGACCCGCTCTGGTCTCGAGAAACTCATCGCGGCATTCGACGACCCCAAGACTCCCTATCGCGCCATCCGCCGCCCTGGGTACCGGTACGAGTACGACGCTTACGCTCACCTGGCGCGCGTCGCCGAATGGTCCGCGCACGTCGACGAGGAGGTCTCGCCATGAACCTCGAACTCAAGAAAACCTCGATCGAAGACGTCGAGCGCGACACCAACCGCGCGCAAGGCGAAGCCTCCGATCCGAGAAATTCAGCCTGGGTCAACGCCAACGCGGGAACCGGCAAGACCCACGTTTTGACGTTGCGCGTTCTCCGTCTTCTGCTCGCCGGTACGCGGCCCGAGCGCATTCTATGTCTGACCTTCACGAAAGCCGCCGCCGCCGAAATGTCCAAGCGCGTCTTCGACCGCTTGGCAGGTTGGGCGACAATGGAAACGAACACGCTGCGCGACGATCTTTCCAAAGTCACAGGCGCACCAGCGACCGACGAACTGGTCAAGCTCGCACGCAAACTCTTCGCTGAGGCCATCGAAACGCCCGGCGGCCTCAAGGTTCAAACGATCCACGCCTTCGCCGAGCGATTGCTGCAGCGCTTTCCGCTCGAAGCCGGAGTTCCTCCGGAGTTCAAGATTTTGGACGACGTCGCGGCGCGCGATCTCAAAGCCGACGCTATTGAAGCAACCCTGACGTTGGCCACGGGCGCACCGAATTCGCCGCTGGGCAAAGCGCTCGACGTCATCATCCGCTACGCTGCCGACCAGCAGTTCGACAGGCTGATCTCGAACGCCGTCGAAGAGCGCAAATGGCTCGAAGCCGCGGCCCACGTCGAACCGGGGCGGATCGTCGACGAACTGACCGCGATGGATACTTTTCTCCGCCAGCGGTTGAGCGTACGCGCGACCATTGCCTTAGCCGACCTCCACAGCGAATGCGCCAACATCATGCCGGCCCATGAACTTCGCGAGCTCTCCGAACTGCTCGCGACGGGCGGTAAAACGGACCAAGACCACAGTGCGAAACTTTTGGCCGCGATCGAGCACACCGAGCACAGGCAACGTGCCGACGTTCTCAGTGACTACTTTCTGATCGAAAAAGGCGAAGCCATCCGCAAAAGCCTGATGAGCAAGGGGCTCCTTCAGGCCAAAGCCGGCCTTCACGATCGTTGCCAGCGCGCGCAAGAAAACTTCTTCAAACTCACCCAAGAGCGTCGGGCCTTAACTCTCGTCGACGCGTCCCTTGCGCTCTACCAGCTTGCAGGCGACGTTTTGCGACGGTACGCAGCCGCGCGCAATTCAGTGGGCGCCCTTGACTTCGATGATCTCATTCTCAAGACGCGCGACCTGCTGACGAGCGGGAGCGGCCAGGCGCAATGGGTGCTTTTCAAGCTTGACGGTGGTCTCGACCACATTCTCGTCGACGAAGCGCAAGACACGAGCCCCGAGCAATGGGAGATCGTCTCCGAACTTGCCCGCGAATTTTTCTCGGACGTCGGCGCAGGCGCCGCGACGCGCACGGTCTTTGCGGTGGGCGATGAAAAGCAATCGATTTACTCGTTTCAAGGAGCCGCCCCGGAAAAGTTCGCGGAGATGGGACGGCGTTTCGCCGATCTCGCTACCGGCGCCCAACGGCCATGGAAGCGCGTCCCGCTCACGCTGTCGTTCCGCAGCGTCGACCCTGTTCTCCGGGCCGTCGATCGCGTCTTCGCCGATTCCGCTCGAACGCCGGGTTTGACGGCGGAAGGCGGCGACATCCGCCACGTCGCCCGCCGCATCGGACAAGCGGGCCTCGTCGAAATCTGGGACACGGAAAAGGCAGCAGCCGCCGCCGATGCGGACCCTTGGCAGCCGCTCTCCGATGCGAAAGAGCAATCACCCGCCAATCGCCTTGCCGACCGCATCGCGGAGACCATCAAATCGTGGATCCATCGCGGCGAGCGGCTGGTTTCGGAGGATCGCCCGATCCGCCCTGGCGATATTCTCATCCTGGTCCGCAAACGCCATCCGTTCGCGGTGCCGATGGTCGCAGCCTTGAAACGTCGCGGCATTCCTGTCGCCGGCTCCGATCGCATGAGATTGATAGAACAGATCGCCGTACAGGATCTGATGGTACTCGGAGATTTCCTGACGCTGCC
>JBEVLH010000404.1:0-3240 GCA_040509255.1 Hyphomicrobium sp.
CATCGCGCAGATTAGAGGCAAACTAAATTCCAAGTTCGGATCGTGAATTGAGGCATTCGCGCCACGGCTTCGGATGATATTCCGCCCAAGCCATTGATCCGTGCGCGAACGCACCAAATTTGCGCATCCTGGAAGTTCGGATTTATCGAATAAAGGCGATGTGCTAGCAATACCGCCTGCGCAGGCGCGCAAACAGGCCGCTCCCGGCCTGCTTCTCGTTTCTCGATACGGAATTCACGATCATGACGACGACCAACGAACGCTCGCGACCCGTGCTGCTCCGCGGCGCGCACATCGCCATGACTGCGGTCATAACGGTCGCTCTCCTCGGCTGTGGCATCGGTGGCGCAAACGCCCAGGGCGCGCCGCCGCCCTTCCCCGTGACGGTCGCTCCGCCCCTTTCCAAGCACATCAGGACCTGGGACGAGTTCCCCGGCCGCTTCGAAGCCGTCGCCCGCGTCGAGTTGCGCCCGCGCGTCAGTGGTTATGTCGATCAGGTGAACTTCAAGGAAGGTTCGACGGTCAAGCAGGGCGATCTGCTGTTCACGCTCGACAAGCGGCCGTTCGACATCGCAGTTGAATCCGCGAAGGCGGAGGTTGCCCGCACCCAGGCTCAGGTCGAGTTCGCCAAGGCCGACCTCGATCGGGCCGCTCCCCTCGTCGAAACCAAAGCGTTAAGCGAGCAGGTCTTCGAGCAGCGCAAGTCGAGCCTCGGCGTTGCCGAAGCGCAGCTGATGTCGGCACACGCTCAACTCCGGTCGGCTGAACTCAATCTCGAATGGGCCGAAGTGCGCGCGCCCATCGCCGGCCGCATCTCCGACAAGAAGATCGACGTCGGCAATCTCGTTCTTGGCGGACAGGTGAGTTCGACTCTGATGGCGACGATCGTCACCACCGATCCCATCCACTTCGTGTTCGACGCATCCGAGGCCGACTACATGCGCTACGCCCGCTTGAGCCAGTCCGGCGCCCGGCCGTCATCGCGCACGACGGCCAACCCCGTCCGCATCAAGCTCGCCGATGAAAAGGATTGGGTGCACGAAGGCGTCATGGATTTCGTCGACAATTCGTTCAATCAGCGGTCCGGCACGATCCGAGGCCGCGCCTTGCTGTCGAACAAGGATGACCTTCTGACTCCCGGCATCTTCGCCCGCATCGCAGTTTACGGCGGCGACGTCGATGCGCTCCTCATTCCCGACGCCGCCATCATCTCGGACCAGGCGAACAAGATCGTTTACACGGTCACCGCCGACAACGTCATCGCCGCCACGCCGGTGACGCTCGGCGCCATGTACGAGGGTCTTCGCGTCATCAAGTCGGGCCTCAAGACGACCGATCGCATCGTGATCGAAGGCGTCGCCAATCCAGCCATCCGACCCGGGACTAAGGTCGCGCCGACAGAGGGCACCATCAAGGCCCCGGAAAAGACCGCCCAGAACTGACGCCAACGAACTTTCGCGACAACAGAACTTAGCTCATAGATTTAGAACGCCGAAAGCCCGATGCGCCTCTCTCATTTCTTCATCGACCGTCCGATCTTCGCAGCCGTCCTCTCGATGATCGTCACGATCCTCGGGCTGATTTCGGTCAGGCTTCTGCCGATCGCCGAATATCCGGACATCGCGCCGCCGACCGTCGCCATCCATGCCACGTATCCTGGTGCGTCGGCCCAGGTCATCGCCGAAACCGTTGCGACCCCGATCGAGCAGGAAGTCAACGGCGTTGACGACATGCTCTACATCAACTCGCAATCGACGGGTGACGGCCAGCTGACGATCAACGTCGTCTTCCGTCCGGGAACGAACGTCGACCAGGCTCAGGTGCTCGTTCAAAACCGTGTCGCCGTCGCCGAGCCGCGCTTGCCTGACGATGTGCGCAGGCTTGGCCTCTCGGTCCGCAAGGCATCGCCCGACCTCATGTTGGTCGTGCACATGACATCGCCCGACGACACCCGCGATCAGCAGTACATTTCGAACTACGCGACGCTTTACGTGAAAGACGTCCTGACCCGCATCGATGGCGTCGGCGACGTCCAGGTCTTTGGCGCGCGCGATTATTCGATGCGCATCTGGCTCGATCCCGACATGGTCGCGGCCCGCGGCCTGACGGCCGGCGAAGTCGTCGCGGCGCTGCAAGCCGCCAACCTTCAGGTCGCCGCCGGCTCGATCAACCAACCGCCCGCGACGTCCGATGGCGCCTTCACGGTCAACGTCAAGACGCTCGGGCGCCTAACCTCGATCGATCAATTCGAAAACATCGTGGTCCACGCCGAGCCCGACGGTTCGGTGGTCCGCGTTCGCGACATCGCGCGCGTCGAGCTTGGATCGCAGGATTACACCGTCAACGCCTATCTCGATAACAAGGTCGCGACGGCTCTCGTCATCTTCCAGAAGCCCGGCTCGAATGCACTCTCGACAGCGGCCGCCGTCAAGGCCCAGATGGAAAGCCTGAAGAAGGATTTCCCGCCCGGCGTCGGCTACACCGTGGTCTACAATCCGACGGAATTTATCCAGTTCTCGATTGACGCCGTCATTCACACGCTGATCGAAGCGCTCGTGCTCGTCGTCCTGGTGGTGATCCTCTTCCTCCAGACCTGGCGCGCCGCGATCATCCCGATCCTTGCGATTCCCGTATCGCTCGTCGGCACGTTCTTCATCATGAGTCTGGTCGGGATCACGTTCAACACGCTGTCGCTGTTCGGACTGGTCCTCGCCATCGGCATCGTGGTCGACGACGCCATCGTGGTGGTTGAGAACGTCGAGCGCTATCTGCGCGAGGGCATGAGCCCGCGTGACGCCGCCCACAAGACCATGGACGAGGTCGGCGGCGCGCTGGTCGCGATCGCGCTGGTGCTGTGCGCGGTGTTCATTCCGACCGCCTTCATCACCGGCATTTCGGGCGAGTTCTACCGGCAATTCGCCATCACCATCGCGGCCTCGACGATCATCTCCGCGATGGTCTCGCTGACATTGTCGCCCGCGCTCGCCGCGCTGCTCCTGCGGCCGCACGGCCACGACCAGCGGTCCGGCTGGCGGCGGACGCTGAGCCTGCCGTTCGACCGCTTCTTCGCGGGCTTCAACCGGGCTTTCGCCAGGATATCGGCGGGCTATGCCGGGCTGACCCGGCGGGTCCTGCGAGTATCGGCGATCATGCTGGTGATCTATGGCGGGCTCATCGGCCTGACCTATTTCCAGTTCGCCCGCACCCCGTCGGGCTTCATCCCGCCGCTCGACCGCGCCT
>JBEVLH010000405.1:0-5962 GCA_040509255.1 Hyphomicrobium sp.
GGGCGGCTTTTCTGCTTTTGCAGTCCACTCGCCAGTGCCAGCATTGCCTCAACGTCCCGAACGACCTACTTTCCCAACCATGTTCGAGACCTTCTTTACCGAGCTTCGCTCCGCCAAGTTGCCCGTCACGCTCAAGGAATATCTGACCTTGCTCGATGCCGTCGGCACCGGCATCGCAGGCGGACGCGTCGAAGATTTTTATTACCTGGCCCGCGCCACACTCGTGAAAGACGAGCGGAACCTCGATCGTTTCGATCAGATCTTCGCTCAAGTCTTCAAGGGTCTCGAAGCCCTCCCTGACGTTGCCGAAGCCGAGATTCCCGAAGACTGGCTTCGCCGCATTGGCACGCTGCACCTTTCCGCCGAAGACAAAAAGCGGATCGAGGAGCTCGGCGGATGGGACAAGATCATGGACGAGCTGAGGAAACGCCTCGCTGAGCAGAAAGAACGCCATCAGGGTGGCAACAAGTGGATTGGGACCGGCGGAACCTCGCCCTATGGCGCCTGCGGGTATAATCCTGCCGGCATTCGCATTGGCCAGCACGAAAGCCGGCACCGTCGCGCGATCAAGGTCTGGGATAAGCGCGAGTTCAAAGACCTTGCGGGCACAGCCGAAATTGGAACACGAACGATCAAGGTTGCCCTCCGCCGACTGCGCCAGTTCGCACGTTCCGGCGCTGCATCGGAACTCGATCTCGACAGCACGATCCGGGGCACCGCTGAGAAAGGTTATCTCGACATCCGACTGCGGGCCGAGCGGCACAACACCGTCAAGCTTCTCATGTTCTTCGACATCGGCGGCTCGATGGACGACCACATCAAGGAGGTCGAAGAGCTGTTTTCAGCGGCGCGCACCGAGTTCAAGCATCTTGAATACTATTATTTCCATAACTGCCTTTATGAGGGCGTTTGGAAAGACAACGCCCGCCGCTACAGCAATAAAATCGACACCTGGCAGGTCCTTCACACTTATCCCGCGGATTATAAGGTCATCTTCATCGGCGACGCTTCAATGAGCCCCTACGAGATCACTGTGCCGGGCGGCTCTGTCGAGCACATGAACGAGGAGCCAGGCGCCCTCTGGCTCAAGCGAGTTGCCGACGTTTACAAACACACGATTTGGCTTAATCCGGTTGACCAGCGGCATTGGGACTGGACGCCGTCGATCGGGATGGTGAGCAATCTCATGGAAGGCCGCATGTTCCCGTTGACGCTCGACGGCCTCGATGCCGGGATGCGCGCCCTCATGCGGTAGGGGCTAGCATCGCCCCTGATCTCAGTGATAATGCGACTCACGTTGCATCACAAAGTGCTATGCTCGGTCCGTGGAAATGGCCGGTGTCGTTATTGACCGACCGGCGCGACTAAGCCATTCAAAGTAAATCGGGGGTGGGGGCATTCCCAATGAGAAGCTTGAGAGTCGTTCTGACCGCAGTCGCCACGCTGAGCCTCGCTGGCTGTGGCGCCTCCCTGCCCAAGTTGCCGACCACCGGTTCTCTCCTGGGCGGCTCCGATACCGCAAAAGAAAACCGCGATCCGAATGATCCGGTCGCACGCGCCATGGGCGTCGGAGCAACGTCCGCACGCGCGCTAAAGTGCGGTTATAATTTTGATCCCGGCAAGCTAAAGAGCCAATACCTGACTTATGAGACCGCCTCGGCTCCGGCGCTCGGCGACAAACTTTCGAAAGTCTACGACACCGCGTTTGCGGGCGTGACGAAAGCAATATCCGATAAGGAAGCGGAAGAAGAGTATTGCACGCCCGATAGAACTCCGCGCATCAAGGCCGCGCTCAATCGCAATCTCGCAGGTGATTACACGCCGCCGCCGTCCGAATCACCTGATGACGGTGGTGGACTGCTGAGCGGGTGGGGTGGTGGAAGTGACTCTGGTAACGGCGAAGGCGGCGCCAAAATGAAAGAAATGATGGACCACTAACGCCGGTCATTTCCCATTCCTCTAGTAATTTTCGGTACGCCCGCGTGCAACAGATCCTTTGGGCTGAGATCGCGATCAAGTCCGCCATCGGCGCCGTCCTGCTCATCGGCCCCCTAGTGGCGTTGACGATAGTCGGCATTCAGAAACCCGACTCTGGTCTGTGGCCAAGGCTGGTTGCAGCCCTCACGCTGGCGATCGCAGCCAGCATCTGGATCGGACTACAATTTCCCAACGCTCGCGGATCGATTGGACCGGCCGCGCTCGTGCCAATCAATCTGATCACGGCGGCTGTTCTGATCGCGGCATTGGTGATGGGATCGGCCGCGCCAACCCGGCGCGGTAAAATCGTCGTCGCGTTTGCCGCGAGCGTACTCGTCACCCTCGCATTCCTCGAAATCGCTCACATCTGAGAGCGACCGCGGCCGCCGTCGGCCCAAAACTTGGCTATTTCACGCCGAGTTTTTTCTGCAGGCTCGAAGATGACGTCGTGTACTGAAACAGCAACTTCTTGTCCGGATAGACGATCTTGTGTGCGGCCTGCGCCATCAACGCTGCCTCGTGGAAGCCAGATAAGATCAGCTTGAGCTTGCCTGCATAGCTGTTGATGTCGCCGATCGCGAAGATGCCCCGCTCGTTGGTTTCAAAGCGTTCGGTGTCGACGACGATCAGATTTTCATGGAGATTGAGGCCCCAATCAGCCACGGGACCGAGTTTCATCGTCAAGCCAAAAAATGGCAGCATCGCAGTGCAGGGAATCTTCTCCGTGCCCGCTGCAGTCTTAACATCAAGAGCCGTTAGCCGGCCGGCAGTTCCTTCAATGCCCGTGACCTGCCCGATCAGAAGCCGCACGCTCGCTTCCTCGACCAGCTTCCGCATCTTTTCGACCGAATGCGGCGCTGCACGAAACTCATCGCGCCGATGGATGAGAGTCAGGCTTTTGGCGACCGGCGCGAGGTTTAATGTCCAGTCGAGCGCGCTGTCGCCGCCGCCGACGATCACGATGTCATGGCCGCGCATGGTTTCGATTTTCCGGACCGAATAGAAAACCGATTTTCCCTCATACTCTTCGATGCCATTGAGCGGCGGACGCTTCGGCGTGAAGGATCCCCCCCCGGCTGCGATCACGACGACCTTGGCGATGAATTCGGTGCCTGCATCGGTTGCCAGGTGAAAGCGGCCGTCCGCGTCCTTTCGGAGACTGTCGATGCGCTCGCTGAAATGGAAAACCGGCCCGAACGGTTTGATCTGCTCCATCAGACGTTCGGTAAGTTCTTGGCCCGTCACGACGGGAAGCGCAGGAACGTCGTAGATCGGCTTTTCCGGATAAAGCTCCGCACACTGGCCGCCCGGCCGGTCAAGAATGTCAATGACATGCGCTTTGATATCGAGAAGGCCCAATTCAAAAACGGCGAACAGGCCGCATGGCCCGGCCCCGATGATCACGGCATCCGTCTCAATCGGACCCGTTGCTTCCGTTGTTCCGGATGCGATTGAATTCGTTTCGGCCATGGCCTTCGCCCGTTGAAAATTCTGATTCAAAACTGCTTGGCTGGTACCCGGACCACCAGACCGTCAAGCGCATCGGTAATCTTGATCTGACATGAGAGGCGGCTGCCCTCGCGCACATCGAAGGCAAAATCCAGCATGTCCTCTTCCATGTCGCTCGCCTTGCCGGCTTTGTCGCGCCATCCTTCGTCAACATACACATGGCACGTCGCGCACGCGCATGCGCCCCCGCATTCAGCTTCGATACCCGCAATATCGTTGAGCTTGGCAGCTTCCATGACGGTCAAACCGTTTTCCGCTTCCACCGTTTGACTTTCGCCGTCGGGCTGGATGAACGTAATTTTAGTCATGGCTGCGCGTGTGTCCTTGGGGCTCGAAAGAACCGGTTGCGAACGGGCGAATACGGATGGGATCGCTGACTAGCGCGCACACTTAGAGGCACGCCGCCGGTATTTCAAGCCGAACGCTAGGGCTGGTGCGGCACGACTACAGGAGGCCTGCGACGATTACGCTCTGTGTGCAGTATCCGAGACGAAGCTCCGGGCCTCCGACGCGGCCGCTTCCAGCTTCAAAATCGCCTCGGAACGAGCCGTCTGCTGTCCGCCGCGAACCAGCGCTTCGGCCTCCTCGGCAAGCATCGCGAGCCGCCATGCGCCGACAGCGCGGCTCGAGCCCTTAAGCGTATGGGCGGCCATTTTCCACTCGCGCTCGGTTGCCGCCGATCTGAGCGAAGCGATGGTTTGGGGAAGCTGGTCGATAAAAAGCTGCAGAACTTCATATTCGAGCGCTTTATCCCCGAGCGTATACCGCCGGAGATGGACCAAATCGACCGGTTGATCCGAACGCACACCACACCTATCGAGGCTGAACGATCGGACCCGTGAAGCGTCCATGGTGAAACCTAACTCAAAGCTTCCGCCGCTGCGATTTTGGCCAGCGCGCAACTTATGGGGGACAGGATAGTCGCAAATACGCGATAACTCTGCGTAAACCCGGTCCAGCTGTTTCATCCGCCCTCGTAAACCGGTACTTAACCTAGGACGTGAGGCCGCAGCCGGACGAGGCAACCTCCCTGCCGCCGCAATCCGGCCGTATTATCGGTGGCAGGTCGCTAACCCACTAAGATGCATAGGCATTTCTTGTGTTCACGGATGTCTTTCCGATTTGCGGGGAATTAAAACTCTTATAGGGTGCGATGGGGGATTTCCGGTTGGCCTGAAGCGCACGGGCAGGTGCCGCGTACCGGATCGAGTGGGGGACATTGCGCAATGTCGCAAGACCAGATTGCGAAACTTATGGCCATTGCGGGCAAGACACCCCCGGTGGAGCCGACGTTGAGCAGCGTCCCGGATGGCCTGCGTCAGGCGCAGGCCACTGAAAAATCCGAACCCAGCAAAGCTCCATCCCCGGTGTTGGCTCTACCGCCGCCGCTCCTCGGCGTCGAAGAGGCAACCTCCGCAGGCAGCAAGTCTTCGACATCCAAGTCCGCCGCTCCGAAGTTTTCGGCAGCCCCTCTGCCGGTAGAAGCAGAAGCCGTTTCCGACGAACCGACCGAGCCGCCGTCCCGTCGGGTCGCCCGCCGCCGCCCTGCCGGGCCCGTACGAGGCAAGATCGCCGCCAACGATGACGTACCGAGCATCGGCGGGCTCATATATGCGCTCGAACAAAAGCCGTCGAACAAAGTGTTCCGTCTCGCGGCGGTCGGCAGCGCCGTGTGGGCCATAGTCGGGCTGATCGTCGGCGCGCTCACCATGGCGCCTGCCTGGCAGGCTGGAGAGCCACTGTCGTCAATCCTGCTCCACCCGTCGACGTTCTATACCGCGACCGCCATTGTCGCCCCGATCGCGATCATCTGGCTGCTCGCCCTGCTGAGCTGGCACATCGCATCGCTCGCGCTCAAATCCGCAACCATGAGTGAAGTTGCGATCCGCCTCGCCGAACCCGACCGGACCGCAGAACAATCGATCGCTAGTTTGGGACAGGCCGTCCGCCGTCAGGTTTCGTTTATGAATGACGCTGTCTCCCGCGCCCTCGGCCGCGCCGGAGAACTCGAAGCCCTCGTCCACAATCACGTCGCTGAACTCGAGCGCTCTTATGAACACAACGAGCGGCGTATTCGCGAATTGATCAACGAGCTGGGCGGCGAGCGACACGCGCTCCTCGACACCTCGACCAACGTCACCGAAACGCTGAAGACGCTCGGCACCGAAATCCCGACGCTGATCGAGAAGCTATCGACGCAGCAATTGACGCTGCGCGGCATCATCGCGAACGCCGGCGAAAACCTTGCCAACCTGGAAGGCTCTCTCGCCACCGCCACAGGCCGCTTCGAGAACGCGGTCGGATCGCGCACCCTCCAGCTCCAGTCCGTCCTGGAAGACTATACCGTGGCGTTCTCGAGCGCGCTTGGCGCACGCACCGAGCAGATGCGCCTGACGTTCGATGACTACATGCAGACCCTGGACACGACGCTTGGCAACCGCACCGAAAATCTCCAGACCGTCTTCGAGGAATACGC
>JBEVLH010000406.1:0-3914 GCA_040509255.1 Hyphomicrobium sp.
CGCCGGAGGTCACGGCGGCCTTTTTGTTTGTGGCGATGTGCGTCAAGAGTGGGCGACAACGTTCGACAGGCGTTATGTGGCGGTTTGACCGATTCCCGGCCTGCGCCGCGATGACGACATGAGGGAGCGAACCAGCGTCATTCACTCGCTGCGGAAATAGTCGGTGATGAAGCGCTCGTAGATGTTGGTCAGGGTTTCGAGATCGGCAACGCTGGTGTGCTCATCCACCTGATGGATCGTCGCGTTGACGAGGCCGAATTCGACGACGGGGCAGATGTCCTTGATGAAGCGGGCGTCCGACGTGCCGCCGCCGGTCGTCAGCGCCGGCACGCGGCCGGTGAATGATTTGACCGCGTCTTTCAAGGTCGAAACGAGCGGGCCGGGCTTGGTCAGAAACACGTCGCCGGTGCCGGAGAATTCGAGATCGTATTTGGCGCCGACTTCTTTCGCGGCCGCGTCAGTTGTCTCGCGCACCCATTCTTCAATGGACGGCCGAGTCCAGGCATCATTGTAGCGAATGTTGATGCGGGCGATGGCGAGCCCGGGAATGACGTTGGTTGCGGTGTTGGGCACCGAGATCACCGTCACCTGTAAATTCGACGGCTGAAAATTTTCGGTGCCGTCGTCGATCTTGGCCGTCGACAGCCGGTCGATGATACGCGCGAGCTTTGGAACCGGATTATCGGCGATCTGGGGATAGGCGGAATGACCCTGCTTGCCGTGAACAGAAAGATCGATGGTCAACGAGCCGCGGCGGCCGATGCGGATTTCGTCGCCGAGCGCTTTCGGGTTCGACGGCTCGCCGACGAGGCAGGCGTCGATGACTTCATCGCGGGCCTTGAGCCAATCGAGAATTTTCATGGTGCCGTTGACCGAGGGCCCTTCTTCGTCGCCCGTGATGATGAAGGAGAGAGAGCCGCGCGGCAGACCGTTGTAGTGATGGAGATACTTCATCGTCGCGGCGAGGAATGCGGCGATGCAGCCTTTCATATCAACGGCGCCGCGGCCGTAGAGATTGCCGTCGCGGATTTCTCCGGCGAACGGCGGCACGGTCCAGGCGGCTTCGTTGCCGACGGGGACGACATCGGTGTGGCCCGCAAAGGAAAGGTGCGGACGGCCGTTGCCGAGGCGGGCATAGAGATTGTCGACGTCGGGAGTGCCGGGCTCGGAGAAGACGAGGCGGTGGCAGGTGAAGCCCGCAGGCTCGAGCACATTCTGCAGCAGCGTCAGAGCGCCGGCTTCGTCGGGCGTTACGCTTTCGCAGCGGATAAGCGCTTGCGCGAGTGCGATGGGATCTGTCGGGACGAGTGTCATGATACGCCGGGCCCTTTGTAAGTCTGCTCAATCGAGGGCAACGGAACGTCGCGGCTGTCGAGGCTTTGGACGATCGTGATCTTCTGCCAGATCTTGCCGGAAAGGTCCGACGTCAGCCGCTCAAGGTCGCCGACGGTGTCGACAACTACGGGATCGCTAAGCTTCTCGGCGTAGAGCGCGGCGAGCTTGGCGGTGAGCGATAGCATCTCGGAGCAGTAGTCGAGATAGCGGACGAGTTCGAAAGGCGTCAGGCTGCGCTCGGGCGAACTTGACGTATGTACGCCCGACAACATGCTTGGGTCTTTCGTCAGCTGATGCATATCGATGACGTGTATGATGGAACGGAACTCGTGGAGCGCGCCAAGTGCCTTGCGTTGCTTCCACCGCGTCTCGAGCGAGGAGACGAAAAAAAGCGTCGCGCCCATCAGCACGACGATGTTGAAACCGGAATCGATGCCCTGGAGCGTGCCGAAAAGGTCGTCGGTGGCCTTCGTTCCGACGAAAATGAGCTGCGCGACCGCGATCAGCAGCGCGAGGCCGGCCGTGATCGCGAGCCAGATGATGAAGCGCAGGACGAAATGCGGGCGGTTGATCTCTTGAGCCGCGTTCGCCGTCTCCTTGGCGAGCGCAACGAGGTCGCGGCAGACGCTCCCGATGCCCGCGCCGGGGAAGCGCTCATCGATACGCCGGACGAGTTGCTCCAAGCTCCCGATGATGAGCGCCGGATTGAGCGTCCGGTATTTCGTCGGCGTCGCCACGTTCAATCCCGCAGAAGCTCATTGATGCTGGTCTTGGAGCGCGTCTTTTCGTCGACGCGCTTGACGATGACGGCGCAGTAGAGGTTCGGCCCGGGTTCGCCGTTCGGCAAGGGTTTGCCGGGCATCGTACCAGAGACGATGACGGAATAGGGAGGAACCTTGCCGAAGAATTTCTCGCCGGTGGCGCGGTCGATGATGGTCGTCGAGGCGCCGAGGTAGACGCCCATCGACAGCACCGAGCCTTCGCCGACTTCGACGCCTTCGGCGACTTCGGCGCGCGCCCCGATGAAGCAATTGTCCTCGATCACGACCGGACCGGCCTGAAGCGGCTCAAGCACGCCGCCGATGCCGGCGCCGCCGGAGATGTGGCAGTTCTTGCCAATCTGGGCACAGCTGCCGACCGTCGCCCAGGTGTCAACCATGGTTCCACTATCGACGTAGGCACCGAGGTTGATGAAGGCCGGCAAGACCACGGCGCCCGGCGCGATATAGGCCGAGCGGCGGACGACGGCGCCGGGCAGCACGCGAAAGCCGCCCTTGCGGAAATCGGCTTCGGTCCAGCCGGCGAACTTCGGCTGCACCTTGTCCCAGAAGAAGCTGCCGGCCGGGCCGCCCGCGATCAGTTCCATGTCGTTCAGCCGGAACGACAAAAGCACGGCCTTTTTCAGCCACTGGTTGACGGTCCAGACCCCGTTGATCTTTTCGGCGACGCGCGCCTCACCCTTGTCGAGGAGGTCGAGCGAGGTTTCGACGGCGTCGCGGACCTCGCCTTTGGTCGTGAACGAAATGCCGTCCCGGGCCTCCCATGCCGTCTCGATCGTCGATTTAAGCTGGTCGTGGGCCATGGGACGTCGGTCTCCGGTTAGGGTGTCGTTCGGGTGCGCCTTGTCGCCTCTCGGCCGCGGGGTGTCAATTGAGAGGGCTGACCGATCGGGGTGTCAGGCACAGATTGACACCGGGCGACCGCAGAGCAGCGCGGCGATGGCCGTCAAGAAAACGGACGCAAAATAGCCTTTTGGCGAGATTTCGTGGCGCATTCGAATCTGGCATGGTGCCGCCTCGTCGGACCGCACCTCCGCGGCCGCTGGAAACAGGAAGCGATGTCCATGGCGAAATCGGAAAGCACCAGCAAGAAGGTCGCGTCGTCAGCCTCGAAAGTTCTGAGGAGCAAGACGGCGAGCAAGGCTGAAAAGTCGGTCGCGGCGTCAGCCCTCACGCAGAAGGGCAGCACCGAAACGACGAGCAAGAAGGTCGCGTCGGAAGCCTCCAAGATCCTCCATAACCCCAAGGCCAGCAAGCAAGCGAAGTCCGTTGCCGCTTCGACGCTGACGCAGAAGACGAAGAAAAAGTAGTTTTTGCGATGCGCATCGTCATCCTCGGACGACGCGGCCGAGCCGCGTCGAACTCCGGGGATCAAGCGTCAAGCCGTCAATGAAATGATGCGATAGCGTTCCGCTGGATTCCTACACGTCCACAAGCGATGACAGTCCGGCTAGTTGATCGCGCCCTCGATCAGCTTTTTGGCATCGGCGGAATCCCACTTGGCAGATCCGGCGAGCCGTCCGACCTCCATGCCATCCTTGTTGATCAGGATGGTCGTCGGCATGCCCAGCAGCTTCAGCGCCATGCCCTGCTTGGCGCTCGGGTCGGCGTAGAGTTTGACGTCCGTCGCCTTCAAGTCATCGAGGAACTTGCGCGACGCCGCGTACCCGCCGCGGTCCAGGCTCAAGGCGACGACCTCGAAGTTGGCGCTGCCGAGATCCTTCTGCAGATGATTGAGCGCCGGCATCTCTTCGCGGCATGGTCCGCACCACGTCGCCCAAAGGTTTAAAAGGATAGTCT
>JBEVLH010000407.1:0-4336 GCA_040509255.1 Hyphomicrobium sp.
ACGTATTCATCGCTGACCGGCGGTCCCATGTCCGCGGTCTTGTGCAGGCGGCTGACTTCCGGCAACGGCTTGCCGCGCCGGATCTTGCCCGTCAGACGGCCCCAGCCAAGCGGGCTCCAGACCAACGCCCCGATTCCCTGATCCAATCCGAGCGGCATCAGCTCCCACTCGTAATCGCGCCCGATCAGCGAATAATACGTCTGGTTCGCGACGTAGCGCGGATATCCGTAGCGATCCGCGACGCCAAGCGACTTCATCAAATGCCAGCCCGAGAAATTCGAAACGCCGACGTACCGGATCTTGCCCGCGCGAACGAGCTGATCGAGCGTCGACAGCACTTCTTCCGGGGGTGTCAGCGCATCGAAGCCGTGCAGCTGAAAAATATCGATGTGATCGCTCTGCAATCGCTTCAGCGACTCTTCGCACGTCTTGATCAGATGGAAGCGCGATGAGCCCACATCATTAGGGTCGTCTCCGAACCGGAACGTCGCCTTGGTCGAGACGAGGACCTTTTCCCGGCGGCCCTTCAGAGCTTCGCCAAGAACCGTCTCGGAATTGCCGTTCGAATAAATATCGGCGGTGTCAAATAGCGTCACGCCTGCATCGAGGCAGAGATCGACCATGCGGCGCGCTTCCGCCACATCGCTCGATCCCCATGCACTGAAGAATTCGCCCGAACCGCCGAATGTCGCGGCACCAAAGCTCAGCACCGGAACGGAAAGGCCAGACGCGCCGAGCCGTCGATATTCCATGGGAAACCCCTTCGCCAAATGTACGACTTTATGACCTTAGACTGCGGACAGTCGCCGCAGGCGAAATGGAAATAGGGGCAATTGCAACGCAATAAAAGTGTTCACATATTTGCCCGTTCCCTACGCAAACATCACAATTTTTTCGCTCATCAGTAGAGTCAAGCGCGCAAAGATGGCCGATCATTTGAACTAACTTTTTCATAAACCGCGCTGAATCCGGATGCGCGCGTCAGTTGTGCGTTCCCCTGACGATATGCCGCGCGTCGAATCCTCACTTGTTTTCGCCCCATTGGGACGCTGGATGCGCCCCGTTTGTGAAGACAAGTGAAGGAGTTGAAAATGCGATTAGGTTTGATCGCAGTCGCCATGTGCCTGGCCTGGTTTGCTGGGATGGCATCGGCGGAAGCGCGGCCGTATCACGGTCAAAAGGGCGATCGTTACGAGCGCTCTCACGCGCAGTGGTCTGGCAAGCGGCGCTATTCCGGCCGCGTCTACGCTCAGCGTAGGTATGCCCACCGCCAGTATTCATCATATCGCGCGTCGGCATCGCGCTATGCCTACCGGGGTGTCCGCCGCGGCTACGCCCAGCGTGGTTACACCCAGCGGGGTTACGCCTATCGCGGTCGCGTGCATCGTCAGTATGCGCAGCGCCGTTCCTACGGTGGCCGTAGATATGCCTCGGCAGGCGGCGGCGGCCGTCCGCGTGCTTGGTGTGGCTGGTGGATGCGCACCCAGCTCGGGGGCGGCCCGGAATACAATCTCGCTGCCAACTGGCGCCACTATGGACGTCCTAGCGGCCCGCGCGTCGGCGCCGTGGTCGTCTGGCCCCATCACGTCGGCATGATCACCGGCCGTTCGGCCAATGGCATGTGGATCGTGAAGTCCGGCAACGACGGCAACGCCGTCCGTGAGCGAGCCATGTCGGTTTCGGGTGCGGTTTTCCGTTCCGGCTGATGCATCAACAACCCCGGGCGGCTCGATTTTCGGGCTGCCCCGGGACCCCGATCGATTATCGAATTAGGGCAATCTGTTTAACCGGCTGAATTAGGCAAATTGCACAAAAAGAATATGGCCGGAGACGCTTATCGCTGTCGCCCGGCCATTTCTTGGAAAGGAAGGGGCGCATTGAGGGCGCCCATTCGCCAATTTGCATTTGCGTTCGAAGTCTGAATGCCCAGTCCAGCGCTTCGAGACGCGAATGAATTAGGCGGCCTTCTTCTTCGCCACTTTCTTGGCGACCTTCTTGACGGTCTTCTTTGCGGCCTTCTTCGCGACCGGCTTCTTACGCTTCGCTGCGGTCTTGACCGCCTTCTTCACTGCCTTAGCCATAGTTTTTAATCTCCCTCTAGGAGTTCGAATCAGCTCGAACTCCACAAACATGAGCAGTTTCACGAAGTTTGTAGACGGAGAAGTTTGAATTTGCGGGCAAAAAGGAGTTTATTAACGTCGAAGTGTGACCTTAAAGCCGCAATTTTTCTTATTTTTCCACTTTGGTCACCTGGGGCTGGACTCGGATTCGCAAATTTCGCAGCCCAGCAACGGCACCGACCCCACGGCAATTCGCGAATCTGAATAGCGCCAATTCACGCAATTCGACTCCGATTATAATTCTGCCGCTCCGCGAACGCGTCTTTGCAAATCGATTGCCGATTGCAGATAGGTCATCCGTTCATCCAGAATTTCCGAAAACCAGGATTGATAGTCCGGCTCCTTCGGAATGATGTCGGCGATGACAGAGCCCTCCGCGATTTTGAGTTCCGCTCCGTAATGGCGCGCGATCGCCTGCATCTTCGCGTTATCGGGCAAACACACCAGAATAAGATGGCGAAGACCACGGTTGCGCGCCGTTCTGATGACGCGGCTCATCAACTGCGTCGCGATTCCGCGATTGACGAACGGCCGCTCGACCGAAAACGCCACCTCGGCTTCGGCCTTGTGCATCAGGACATCGGGACGAAGCTCTGCCACGGCCCGTACTTCGCCGTCGACGAAGTATCCGAACGTCACGTTGCCGAAATCGCTCGCCCGCGCGGAATACCGGCTGACGAAGTCGTCCGACACGTCATGGCCGAACCTGCGATGCCGGGCGTCGCTGTCCAGACGCTGCAGATGTTCGCGCAGCAGATACGTTTCGCTCGTGAGCAGACGGCGAATGAAGCCGAGATGCTCCGTCCCCGCCTCGTGGGCCTCTTGCAATATGGTAACTCCTCAAGTCCGGCTGCGCCGACAGCCGCTAACCGATTGGATCATCCACTAAAATGGCGATGATTTTGTGCGGAGCGATACAGAATGCTGCACAGCAGCAATGCATTTTTATAGCGACGGAGATGAAGCGTGCCTGAACGGACGGGCTCTCGCGCCGCATTCGCTGCCACCCGCCGGGAATGCGCCACTCCAATTGGCCGCGGCCTTCCGATGTTGCACCCGATGCGCCCACCCGCTTACCGAAGTCGGACGAAGTGAACTGAGGGCGCAATGGGGACTGTTATCGACGGATATCGACGCGGGCTCGCGCAGAACGAGATCGAGCCCGACGCCGCACAGGCCGCGCTCGCGGCTCGTCTCGATGCGTTGTCGGCCGAACTCTCCGCCTATCGGCCGCCGAATGGCGTGCTGGCCCGACTGTTCAGAAAAACCGAGACGCCCCCCAAAGGGCTTTATATCTGGGGGTCGGTCGGCCGCGGCAAAACCATGCTGATGGACCTCTTCTTCGAGGAAACCTCGTTCGAGCCGAAACGGCGTGCGCATTTCCACGAGTTCATGGCCGACGTTCACGCCCGCATCACCGACGCGCGGGCGGAGGTCCCCGGCGATCCCATTCCCCATGTCGCCGAGGGTATTGCGAAGGAAGCGCGCCTATTGTGCTTCGACGAAATGCACGTCACCGACATCGCCGACGCGATGATCCTCGGGCGGCTGTTCGAAGCCTTGTTCGCGGCCGGCACGGTCGTAGTGACGACGTCGAATGCCAAACCGTCCGAGCTTTATAAGAACGGTCTCAACCGCCAGCTCTTCGTGCCGTTCATCGCCCTTCTAGAAAACAATCTGGATGTCATCGAGCTCGGTGCGCAGAAGGATTTTCGCCTCGACAAGCTGGCGGGGCTGCAGCTTTATTTTTATCCCGCCGACGCTGCCGCCAAGGCCAGTCTCGACGCCCATTGGTCGCGTCTCACCGGCAATCATCCAGGCCGCCCGCAAACGATCGAAGTCCTCGGCCGCAAGGTCGTCGTGCCGCTGTCATCGATGGGCGTCGCGCGCTTCAATTTCCGCGATCTTTGTGACAAGCCGCTCGCGGCCAACGACTACCTGCACATCGCGCACGCCTTCCACACCGTGATGATCGACGACATCCCCCTTCTGACGCCGGATCGTCGCGACGTCGCCCGCCGCTTCATCATGCTGGTCGATGCGCTCTACGACAGCCGCATCTGCCTCATCGCCTCCGCTGCCGCCGAGCCGTCCGCGCTCTATCCCAAGGGCGACGGCGCCGACCTTTTCGAACGCACGGCATCCAGGCTTACCGAAATGCGATCGGAAGCCTACCTCGCCGGCCATTCCGGCGGCCGCAGCCGTCATTAGACGCG
>JBEVLH010000408.1:0-3318 GCA_040509255.1 Hyphomicrobium sp.
ATCGTCGAGATCCAGTTCGCGCGCCTGCAGCGCCTGCTGGAGGATCGCAAGATCACGTTGACGCTGGATGACGCCGCACGCGACTGGCTCGCCGCCAAGGGCTGGGACCCTGCCTACGGCGCCCGGCCGCTCAAGCGGGTGATCCAGCGCAGCGTGCAGGACCCGCTGGCCGAGATGATCCTCGCCGGCGAAGTGTCCGATGGCGATCGTGTCGTGATATCGAGCGAGGGCAATGTGCTGACGTTCAACGGCCAGGCGGCGCAGACTGCGGAGATCGCGCAGTTCGAGGCGCCGGTGCCGAAGAGGAAGTTGAACTAGCAGAGAAACCCGGCGGCCGCCTACTAGCGGCTCACCTGTCGCGTCTGCGGCGTGCCGCCGGTAACTTCGGAAACCCGTGCCGATCCGCCGCGGGTGTTCATCTGGGTATCGATCCCGTCCCGTACCTTCTCGAAGCCCGCCAGCAGCGGGCCTTCGAGCGAGCGGCCGCGCGGCAGTTTCACGCGCATCGGGTCGACGAAGCGGCCGTTGACCAGGATTTCGTAGTGGACATGGGCGCCGGTCGACATGCCGGTCGATCCGACGAAGCCGATCACCTGGCCCTGCCGGACGCGCTTGCCGGGCTCCATGCCCTTGGCGAAGGCGGACATGTGGCCGTAGGCGGTCTCGTAGCCGTTGTTGTGCTTCAGGCGGACATATTTGCCATAGCCGCCTTCCCAGCCGACCTTTTCGACGACGCCGTTGCCGGAGGCGAAGATCGGCGTGCCGTAGGGGGTCGCCCAGTCCACGCCGGTGTGCATCTTGGTGTAGCCGAGGATCGGATGGCGGCGGCCGCCGAAGCCCGAGCGCATGATGGCGCTGTTGACGGGCTTGCGGACCAGGAACTTCTTCGCGCTCTTGCCGGTCTCGTCGTAGAAATCGACGATCGAGTCGTCGGTGGTCAGGAAGCGGTAATATTTCTTGGTCTCGCCGCCGACGGTGAGGGCGGCATACAGCACTTCGGTCTTTTCGCTGTTGGCGGTGCCTTCGTCCTCGCCGGCGAAGTAGACGTCGAAGGAATCGCCCGGCTGCACCTTGCGCTGGAAGTCGACGTCGTAGGAATAGATCCGGACCATGTCCTCGATGACGGCGGTCGGCACCTTGTTGCGCAGCGCAGTCTCGTAAATGCTCTGATAAAGCCGGACGCCGCTGCCGTCGTCCTCGTCATCATCGTCGTCCTTGCTGGCCGTGGCCTCAGCAATCGTGTTCATGCTCTGGACGTCGACGGCGACATAGCGCCCGACGTCGGACAGCGCCGCGACCGCCTCCACCGTCGTCTCGTTGGCGACGATGACGCGATAGGGCTGCAGCCGGGCGCCGGCGCTCAGGCTGGTCGGCGCCATCAGGATGCGGACCTTCTGGCCTTCCTTCAGTCCACCGTCGCGGCCGCGCGGGCCGAGCGTCAAGGAAACCGCCTTGGCCTCGTCCGGCGTCGCGCCGAGATCGCGCAGGATCGAGGCGATCGTGTCGCCCTTCTTGACGACATGAACGCGTTCGCCGGACGGGTTGCCGCCGGTGATCTGCTCTTTGGTCTTCGGCAGCAGAGTAACGTTCTCCGGCACCACGCGCGTCTCGAAGCCGGCATAGGGGTCGGAGACGTTGCCTTCGGTAGCGTAGGCGAGCTTGAGATCGGACTGGACGCCGCTGGCATCGGCCGCGGCATTGGCGAGCGCCGTATAGCGGACCCCGCCCGAGCCGCGCCAGTTCGCGGCATCCCGCACCCGCATCAGGACTTCATCGAGTGCGACCACGGCGGCAAGCTTTGCCTTGGGCAGCACGGTCGCCAGATCCTTGGTGACGAAGGAAACTTCGGCGTCCGGCTCGATCGCCTCGGGATTGTTCGGGTCTTCCGCCGCCGCCTGGGTCGTGGAGCCGACGTCGGTCAGCAGGCGCTGGGCGTTATACGCCGGAATCTTCGAGCTCAGATCGCTCGTCGTCATCGAAAGATTGCCGGAAATACGAACGAACGGCCGTACCCGCATCACATCGCGATTGCCGACGCGGGTGACGGTCGAGACCCGCTGCACGTTGCGCGAGGCCGTGGAGTCGCTGGGCGGCGGCAGGCGGTCGCTCTTGTGCAGGGTAACCGTGCGGTCATTGGCGCCGAACGCGCCGCGCAGCGCGCCCTCGACGCGCTCCGGCACCTTCGCGAAGGTCATCTCGCCGTCGAGCGACGCAAAAACGGCGCCGCCGATAAGGGCTGCGCCGCACAGACCGGTCAGGATTGTCCCGCTGAACCATTGTACGGAGACGCGGCGGCGATCGATCACCGCAGCCTCGGAGCCATCGACGGAAAGCGGCGGCTCGTGACCGAGATCGATCATCCCGGTCTCGCGTCCAAAGCCGCTTCCGCGTGGCGCCTTCTGATTCAACCCTCTGTCCCCCAAAATTCCGTTCGCATCCGACAAGATCCTCGCCCAACCAGGTCACCGTCCCTGGACGAACGATTCCGGAGCAAAGCCGTTGCCGCACGCAAAGAATTTCGGGAATCAGAGGCCAACAAAGGCCGGCCGGAATCTCGAACGTCAATGGTGAGCAAGATCTCTCGAAGTTTCCTGGCCGCGTGAGAAGGCGATGGGTCTTTCGAAATCGCCTGTCCCGGGTAGATGAAGCCGAAAGCCCCCCTGGCTTTCGACGATTCAATGCACACCTTGTAGTCAGAACGTCGCAGGATTGTGGCTCTAGTGCGGCCAAAGCCCCGAAATATAGGGACTTCTTGGCGTCGCAAAATTCTTCGACTCGATACGACAATTTCTTGACGAAGGGCGTTGACAACCCCGAGGGAGCGGGCCTATAACCCGACCACTGAGCGCGGCGATGCCTTGGCCCAGATGCCCCGGCAACTATTCGCGCCCCCCAACCTCCGCATTAACCTGATGAGATCAAACGCCGATAGTAATCGGTTGGTTTTTTGCGTGCGCTTAAGGGTGCGGGAACCCTCCAAGTGGAGGGGTGGGATCCATGCGATCCTGGGCTGTTTGACAAGTGAGGATGAAGAAAGAGAAACGTGGACGGCGGAGTCCTTGCGTGGTCTCGAATACTTGAGAACTTCGGTTTTCTTGTTTTGGGGCCGGACGAAAGACTTCGGCGGTACACGTTTACATAGGTTACACCATCGTCGTCAGCGATGTGAATCGCGGGCGATATAAATGGTGGGACCTCGTCAAACGTTGTGATCAGCCGGTTTAAAGTTTCAAGTCCAACTTGAGAGTTTGATCCTGGCTCAGAGCGAACGCTGGCGGCAGGCTTAACACATGCAAGTCGAGCGGGCGTAGCAATACG
>JBEVLH010000409.1:0-3799 GCA_040509255.1 Hyphomicrobium sp.
AGGTGGTGCACTTTGATCGGTCGCCGGCTGATCCGCAGCCTGACTAAACGCCGGAAGCGTGTGAAGCGCCAATGCCATGCCACAGGCGGCGGCCGCCGCGATGCTTGCCGCCGAACGCATTTTGTAAACGGTCATTCCCCTCTCCATCCCCACACACACGATCCAACCCGCGCGCTTGATATAGAGCGTGCGCGCGGATTTGCGCCCCTATGCTCGCAGTAGATGCAAGAGGTGGGACGTTTTGTCGAGACAAAGCTGGGCGTAAATCGGGCGGGCAGGGCGACGGGCATTGGACGCCGCGGCGAGAGCCGAGACGCAAAACTGTGGATCCCACGTCGGCTAGCGGCTCAGGGCCAGGACGAGCGCGCGAGGATTGTTGCCGTTCTCGGTGATGTAATTCTGAAACAGATCATCGAGAAACGACGTCATCCAGAACCCGACGACCTGCGCATCACGCACCTTGTAGCCGGCGCTCGTCTTCATCACGAGCCATCGAATGTCGTAGCCCGAGCCGTCAGCAAGAGTGATGTGGGTGTCGACGTTTGTGCCACCGGCGTCGCCCGCACCCTGACCGGTCACGACCGCGCTGGTGACAATATATTTCGGGCCTTCCTTGGCGGCATATTTCGCGATGAAGTTGATCATGCCGTTGTAATAAGCGGGACGATCAGTCTTCGGCAGCGAGCGCGCGTGCGGGCCGAGCGCCGTCAGGCCGATGTTCGGAACATCCATGTGCTGGCGAAGCACGTTGGCGTAGGCGGAAACGCCGCCCTGACGCTGCGCGTACATCAGCTCGTTCTGCACACGCTGCATGTAGACCGCAGGGGTTTCCGCGCGCGCGCCGCCGGCCGAAAGGCCAGCAAAACACGCCATGATCAGAACCAGCCAGCCGGTCGAGCGGATTCGCGACGAAATTGCCCACCCCATGTCAAACCCTCGCATCAGTGTCCCCTGATAAATCTGCCAATAGCAGGGCGGCCCAACCGCGACACTGCTACCCTAACCCAACCGAAACAAGCCTCTCCCCGCGCTAGAGAAGCAACAATCTCGTCAAAACAATGCCGGATGTCTATGCGGCCACAGCATTCTGGCGGCTCGAAGGCCTACCTTTCAGATCGTAAAGCCACTCGGCTGGCACTACGGGCATGTTCAAGGCCCGGCAAAGCCTGTCGAATTCAAAACTGTCGATCCGCTCCGCGGCCATCAGGATGATGCTGCGGCTCCGGTTCGGATGGATCAGAATGGCCTCCTGCCTCACCCCCGAGAGTGACGAGCGTGAATGCAGCGCGACGCCTTCGAAACTTGCGAGCGGCGTCTGCCAAAGCGATGTTGAAAACGGCGTCCGGTCGACGACCTTCACGTCTCCATCACGGATATCCACCAGCCGATCAGAGATCAACGCCATGACCAGCTTTCGCAGCGGCCAGACGATCAGTCCCGCCCAAAAGACGAGTGCGAGCGCCAGTTCGACTGCCACGACAGGGTGCAAGATGAGCGCGTTTCGTACCTCCGGCGATGACAACGCATAAACTGCAAAGCCCAGCTGCGGCAGGACGATGAGAGCCGCCAGGACGGTCATCAGGACCAGACCGGGCACCTTGGCGAGTTTCGCATTGCTTTGCCTAATCATGAGCGGGAGACCGTCTGAATCGCTCGAGACTTCAATAACTTCGAAACTCCGCCCTTGCATCACGCTACTCCGCCCCCGCGAAACGACAGGGCCGACCTTATGGTAAACATCGCTAAAAGCCCGTTAACCAACGTCTCTGCCGTAACGAATGCGAAATCTCACGAATGCCTCTTGACACATAAACATATCTTTATATGTTCTGCGTCATGTCGAGCTTCGGAGATATGCGAACGGCGGATTTGGTTTCGGCGCTGAAAGCGGCCGCCGAGCCGACGCGACTCCGTATCTTGTTGCTGCTCGCCGGCGGCGAACTCAACGTCAAGGATCTGACGCTGGTTCTTGGCCAGAGCCAGCCGCGCATCAGCCGACATTTGAAGCTGCTGTGCGAAGCCGGCCTGATCGAGCGTTTCCGCGACGGCAGCTGGGTCTATTTCCATATATCGGATCGCCACGCCGGCGGCCGGCTTGCGCTCCGCCTAGTTGCCGACGTGGATGCTACGGAAGCCTCGGTACGCCGCGACCGCGAGCGGGCCGAAGCGCTGAAGCGCGAGCGCGAGGCGTCCGCCCAAAGTTTCTTCGAACAGCACGCCGCCGACTGGGATCGTATACGCACGCTTCACGTGGCTGAAAATGACGTCGAGACGGCCATGCGGGACGCGGTTGGTGCCGGACCGTTTGATTTCTTCGTCGACCTTGGTACCGGCACGGGCCGCACGCTCGAGCTGTTCGCTGACCGTTTCGAACGGGGCCTAGGACTCGACGTCAACCAGACGATGCTGACCTATGCGCGCGCGAACCTCAAATCCAAGGGTTTCGCGAAGGCTCAGGTGCGGCACGGCGATATCTATTCGCTGTCGCTCGCGGACCGGCAGGCCGACGTCGTTGTCATGCATCAGGTGCTGCACTTCCTGTCCGATCCGCCGCTTGCCATCCGTGAAGCGGCACGCGTCCTGTCACCGGGCGGCAAGCTTCTGATCGTTGATTTCGCGCCCCATGAGCTGGAGTTTTTGCGGTCCCGGGAGGCACATGAGCGGCTTGGCTTCAGTCACGATCAGGTCGTCGATTGGATCAAGGACGCGGGCCTTGCGTCAAAAACCGTTCGCGACCTGAAACCGAAGGCCGGCGATGGCGAGAAGCTGACCGTCACGCTCTGGCTGGCGGAGCGGACCATGGGCGACATCCCAATCAAAAAATTAAGTCCGTCCCTGGACGATGCGCGCGAGGGAGCACGTTGATGGCACAGAATAGCGAACGCAAAAGCAAGCTGCTCGGTTCGGGTGATATCGTCGTCAGCTTCGAGTTCTTTCCGCCGAAGACGGAAAAGATGGAAGACACGCTTTGGACCGCGATCTCGCGCCTTGAGCCGTTGAAGCCAGAGTTCGTGTCCGTCACCTACGGCGCGGGCGGCTCGACGCGTGAACGTACGCACGCGACCGTGACGCGGTTGCTCAAGGAAACAGATCTCAAGCCCGCGGCCCATCTCACCTGCGTCGACGCGACGAAGGATGAGGTCAACGCCGTCGCGCGCCAGTATTGGAGCGAAGGCGTTCGCCACATCGTTGCCTTGCGCGGCGACCCGGCACAGGGCACGGGCACGAAGTATGAGCCGCATCCCGACGGCTACCAGAATGCCGCCGACCTGGTTGCGGGCCTGAAGCGCATCGCCAACTTCGAAATCTCGGTCGCGGGCTATCCGGAAAAACATCCCGAAAGCGTATCGGTCGAGGCCGATCTGGATAATCTGAAAGCCAAGGTCGACGGCGGTGCCGATCGCATCATCACGCAGTTCGGCTTCGATAACGCCTATTTTCTGCGATATCTCGAACGCGCGCGTGCAGCGGGCATTTGGGTCCCGATTTCCCCGGGCATCGTCCCGATTCACAATTTCAAGCAGGTTGCGAGCTTTGCGAAGCGCGCCGGCGCGAGCGTTCCATCCTGGCTCGCCCGTCGCTTCGAGGGGCTAGAATCCGACAGCGCGACATCCCATCTCGTGGCTGCCGCCATCGCGACCGAACAGGTCATGGACCTCGTCGACGAAGGCATCAAGAAATTCCACTTCTACACGTTGAACCGTGCCGACCTCGTTTATGCGATCTGTCATCTCCTCGGCTTGCGCCCGGCGAGGGCGGCGAACGCCAACGCGGCTTAAGGCAACTCAGGACATTCGAG
>JBEVLH010000410.1:0-3351 GCA_040509255.1 Hyphomicrobium sp.
TCGCTCCGACCAGTCTTTACAATGACTTAGCGCTTCCCTCTCATTCAACGCCCCAAAAATGACGGGAACCGCGTCCTTTGTAGATATGCGCATGACGCTGTGCTTGCGAACGCGGGGGGCGGAATGGGCGCGCATCTACGCTGAGGTTTGACCTGCGATGGCTGGCCGCCTTTGAGCGTCCCCGGCGTTCGGCGCGGCCACACTTGATCCTTCGCTTTGGTCTGGCACCCGTCACACGCCGCAAAACCTCCTGTCAGCAACTGAACGACGGCGATTGCATTGGAACGGCGTCCATATCGAAGACTGGCACGATGAATTTTACCAGTATACTGATCGTCTCATGACTGATCAGTCTAAGCCGAGCACAAGCCGCATCATCGTGCTGTCGGGGTGGCAGCGATTCACCGCGTTGCTGCCCTTTCGGGACCGCGAGGGGCGTTGGCATTTCACTTCCGATGCGGAGCGCCGGCGGATCAACGTCGACGGCAAGGAGATGTGGGAGAAACGCCCGCGTGACGTACCATTTGATGAATGGATCGACGAGCAGATTTAGCTCCCGTTTCGCCGAAACCCAGCCTTAAAACGTAATGTTCGCGAAGCCCGCGACGCCGATGGCGGTCTGGCCGGCGAGATCCCAATGAGTGGTGTCCCAGCGCGTGTAGCCGTCGGTGTCGATGATCTTGAATTTGGAGGGGTTGGCTGAGGCTTTGTTGGCGAGCGCTGTACGCACCGCGCTCGCACCCGCTCCCGCGTTCGCCCATCGCACCAAGTTCCACACCGCATGCGAGAGGTCGACGTCGCTGCCAAGGCGCGCGACGAACGCGTCGAGTTCGGTGGCATAGGTGGCCGCCACGTTGTTGAGCGCGTCGTTGGTGCCGAGGTTATACTGAACCGCAACGATGCGGGGATTCGTCAGCAGCGGAAGTGCGGCCACGAGCCGGGCGCGCACGCCATTATTGATGGCGCCGCCGTAGCCGTTGTAGCAAAGGCCCTCGGCGTTCGACCAAGAGGCGTTGCCCGCGTAACGCGTCGCCGACACCGGACCGAAGGCTGCCCCGGTGCGGCCGCCTGCAAGGCCGACCTTCGATAGAAAACCGCCGAACGGCAGATAGACGCCGGTCTCGATGCCTAAGCCGACAATCAGATCGCCGTTGTTCAATGTTCCCGAGTTGACCGTGATGTTGGCGTTGCCGGTCGAAGTGACGTTGGCCGTGCCGACGCCGATGCCGCGCGTCTGGTGCGAGCCGCTGAATGAATCCTTGACGATATAAAGCGTGTCGTTGGGATAGGTGGCGCGGAATTTCTGGATGATCCCGATTTCCTGTCCGACGTTGCCGACGTTGCCGCCGAAGTGCAAACCCGCGATGGTGCCCGGGGTATAGGTGACGAATTGGTTGGACGCGTTCAGGATCTTGATCTTGTCCGTCACGCCGTAAGCGGCGACGGCGGCTGCCTGATCGGCGGCGCTCAGGTTCGCCAGCGATTGGCTGTCGCCCATGAGGAAGACGACGGGCGAATAGGCAAGCGCGGGGCCGCCTCCTCCACCCTTTGCTGTGCGGCTCCTGAGCTTTCCGGATCGAATGAGCATCAGGCCGTCACCACGGCGGCCTTGTCACCGCTCTTCACGTAGAAATATTCCGTCGAGCCGGCGGGCAGCAGAAAGCGCTCGGCGTCCGTGCCGGCGTTGGGCGCGGTTCCGAAGCTGACGTAGATCTGGGTGTCGGTCGCGACCCGACAGCACGGCTGATGGTCGCCGGCGAACGGGCTGCCGTCGGCGGTCTTCGACGTTACTGCGTTCGTCGCCGATGGCGTGATATCTGCGCAGTTGACCGGCGTTCTCAGCATCGCCGGAGCGCTGGTAGCATCCTGATTATTCAGTACGTACCCGAACGCGATTTGGGTCTTGGCCAATGCGGCTTCTCCTTCGTCAGACTAATGTGAATGTTTTGGTGACGCCGCCGACGCGCATCTTGAGATTGGTGCCATCGAACCAGATGTCGCCGTCGTTCGGCGTCGCGGGCGTCGTGGTGGTCGCGACATGGAACTTGCCGCTGGCAAGTTTGGAGTCGCCGGTGGCGCGGTCGATAACAATGGCGTCGTGCCAGGTCGAACCGTCGGGACTGACCTTGAAGTGAAAGTCGTCATCGCCCGTCAGGCCGATTTCGGCGCGGCCTGAATAGTTGGTTTGGTAAAGCACGCTCGCTGTGTCGCCCGCTGCGTGCTTGTTGATTTTCTGCTGATGACCAGCGCCTTCATTGTCGAACAGGCTCGCCGGACTTTTCAGCGACAGGCGATTGGTTGCATCGGCGGTCGCGTTGATGCCGAGATGAGCAAGGCTGTCGAGTTCGGTGATCGGGCCGCCGCCTCCACCATATGGCGCCCACGAACCGGCGGAATAGATCGAGAGCGCGTGCTCGTCCGCGACCCACGCGATCCAGCCTTCGTGCGGCTCGTAGAAGGCCCAGGCGCCGTCCTGAAAGGCGGCGACCTTATCGCTTTCTCCGCTCCAGCCACCGGTCGCGCCGGTTGCGACGATGTAACGACTGCCCTCGACGGGCGTCGGCGGCGGCGCGGGAAGAGACTGACTTTCGACCGCCAGCTGCACGAGGCAATCGAGCGCCCGGATCGCTTCATTGTGCGTGACGTGCTTCTGGGCCTGGGACGCCAGGATGTAGGGCAGAGCAAGGTTCGGCGTATCGTTCATCTTCCAACGCAAATCCACATCAACACTCTCCCGCAGATGAAGATACGGGCGCGCCGGAGGGCGGGGATAAGTTTTTTGGAATTTTTTTCTTGCGGTGGTCGAGCATCGGAGGATCCGATGCATGTTCGCTAACTGGGTTCCGGGGTCGGGCCGCGACTGTTGACAGCATCGGCTCAGCGACTAAACCGGGCCGTCGCTGTTGGTCAGGCCAGCAATCCGAACGAGGACGGGACAATGAAATTTCTGGTGACCGGAGCGGCGGGCTTCATCGGCTTCCACACCGCCCAGCGCCTTCTCGACCGTGGCGACGAGGTCGTCGGCATCGATAATCTCAACAGCTATTACGATCCGGCCTTGAAGAAGGCGCGGCTGGCCGAGCTTGGCGGACGCAAGGGTTTCTCGTTCCTGCATCTCGATATCGCGGAACGGGCGGCGATGGCGGAGCTGTTTCGCGTGCAGCGGTTCGAGAAGGTTATCCACCTCGCCGCACAGGCGGGCGTTCGCTACGGCATCAGCAATCCGCACGCCTACATCGATTCAAATATCGTCGGCACACAGAACGTTCTGGAGGGATGCCGGCACAATGGCGTCGCACACCTGGTGCTGGCATCGTCGAGTTCGGTTTACGGCGCCAACACCAAGATGCC
>JBEVLH010000411.1:0-3681 GCA_040509255.1 Hyphomicrobium sp.
CGGGCGTCAAGCTCGACTGGTTCCAGGCGATCTATGAAATCCTGCTCGGACAAGAGCGCGGACCACGCCTCGGCACCTTCGTTGCGCTCTACGGTATCCCGGAAACGCGCGCGCTGATCGCGAAGGCTCTTGCCGGCCAACTCGCCGCCGCGTGAGGTGGTGCGGCTTCGCGTGTCGGACCTAGGCCAGCCGCCGTAGCGGCTCTTCCGGTTGATCGCCTGCCTTCGCCTGACCGCGTGCGCCACCTTTCTGGCCCAGGAGATCGACTCGCCAGAGCCGATCGATCAGTCCGACGAGACGTTTCTCGCGCCCCTCGATCTGAGCCTTGCGCCATTCGCGCTCGTCCAGCACATCACGCGTGATCGCGAGCGGCGGCGTCTTGCTCGACGCCCGCGCATAGATTTCGAGCTTTTCCTCCCACGACGCATTGCGCGCGCGGTCGTTCTCCTGCTGCGTGATCAGCACGAGATTGCCGAGGCTTTCGACCAGTTGCGACCGTTCTTCGGCACTCGCGAACATCTGCCGCCACGGGCTCGACGCCGACGGCCGCTGCGGCAGCACATGTTCGATCGTGTACTGATCGGGATCGACCGCATCCATCGTGCCGGCCATTTCGTCGCCCAGCCGTAAGAGCAGCAGCTTGCACACCTTCGGATTGCGCTTGTGGAAATCCTTGAGGTGGAACGCGATGCCGCGAGCTTCGTCGCGCGACATCTGCAGCACCGGATGCGACGTGTCGATCGGCGCGCCGGACCGCATGGCCTTGATCAATTCCGAGAAGCGCCGCACGCGCTTACCCGACCCCGCACACAACAGCCGCGTGAGCATAGCCAACCGTTCGATCTCGCGCAGAAGAAACGCAGCGCGGTCCGGATCGAGCTTCCAGTCCTTGAGCGCGATGATCGCAGCCGGAGCCCAGTCGGCTTCCGGCAAGCGATTAAGATAGACGAGCGTCCGCTGCATCTCGCTCGGCAACACGCCCTTGCCGTTGTTGCGCACCAGGACGTAGGCCTTGGCGTATGGCACGAAGACGTCCTTGAAGAATGCTTCCGAGCCGCCGCTGTCGCGAATGACTTGCCGGACGCCCGATACGATCTGCAGGCGGCCGTGACCGTAGATCGTGCGCAGGTGTCCGAAGAACGGTTCGAAGCCATCGCCGAGCGCCAGGCTCATATCGTCCCAGACGCTGACCGCCCACTTCGCGTCGCCGGTCGACATCCGCGCCAGGATGTCCGACTTCAGGATGTCGTTGCGCTGCAGCTTCTTGCCGCGCTCGTTCAGGACGACGAACATCTGATGCGAGCGGTCAATGTCGTTGCCGACGATCACCACCACGTAGCAACGGTCGGCAATGAAATCCGCGAGCGCTTGCCGCGACGTGTTGGTCATCTCGGACAACACAACCTTGAAGCGATCGCGTACGTCGAGCAGCGTCGCCTCCGGAAGCGACGGCTCCATCAGGAATGTCGGCTGTACCGAGCTTCCCGAAAGCAGAACGTGATCCTCCAGCACCGCGCGCTCGCGCGTCGACAGGTGCAGGCGAAAACGCTCGGTCCGGAAGAATCGCGTCCCGAGTTGCGCCACCAGCATGCTTTGCACGCGTTTTCCGACGGGCTTCTTCACGTCGGTCTCGAGATCGCGCAGGACCGCGAGCAACGTCATCAACGTCACGAGCCGCTGCTGCCCGTCGATCACGCCAAACTCACGCGGCGTCATTTTTGGCGAAAGTTTCGCGGTTTCAGCGCCGGGCGCATCCATCAGAACGACGGCGCCGAGGAAGTACGTCTCGTCGGCTTGTCCGTCCGAGGCGAGGCCCGCTGCCTCCATGAGGTCGTCGAGAAGCTGCTCGGCCTGCTCCCGACCCCAGGAATACGGCCTTTGAAACAGCGGGATGTTCAACAGATATGGGCCGGAGAACAATTCTGAAATTGTGAGAGACGCCGTCGGATACACGAAAAACAAAACCCCTCGCCTGCATGCGCGGAACGGCGACGCCCCGCGCAGAATAGCCCCAGTATGTGCGAAGCGGGTTGCGCGCAGACCTATCCGTGATAGCAACGGACGTCTTCGATTGCCACAATCCCGCTTGCGGCCACGGCTTAATTGATACCCCTTCGCACGCCGCGTCAAAGTTCAAAATCGTCATGCAAAAAAACGTTTACAAAATCGCGACGGCTTCCGAATGGACCAAAGCAACCACGAGCGGTTATTTTATAGGTTCGCCCGACGATTGTCGCGATGGATTCATCCATCTGTCATCAAAAAGCCAACTCAACGGAACATTGGAAAAGCATTTCAAGGGCAAAGACGATCTCGTTCTGATTGCGTTTGAGGTATCCTCGCTAGGCCGCGAACTCAAATGGGAACAATCTCGCGGCGGCGAACTTTTTCCGCATCTCTACGGGGCGCTGCCCGTGGCGCTCGCGCTCTGGCAGCGTCCACTGACCTCAGATGAAAACGGCGTTTCACGGCTCGACGAGGAATGGTTCGCGTGCTGACGAATTTGTATCGCATCGCGCGCTCCGCCCTCTTTGCGCTCGGACCTGAAGAGGCGCACGAAGCGTCATTGAAGGCGCTCGAATGCGGCATCTACCCGCGCCCCCTCGCGGCCGACGATCGCATACTGTCGCAATCGGTCTTCGGGCTGGAATTTCGCAACCCCATCGGAATTGCCGCGGGTTACGACAAGGACGCCCGCGTGCCCGACGCCGTGCTTGGACTCGGCTGCGGCTTCGCCGAGGTCGGCACCATCACACCCCGCGCCCAAAGCGGCAATCCCAAGCCGCGCGTCTTCCGCCTCATCGACGACAACGCGCTTATCAACCGGCTTGGCTTCAACAACAGCGGACACGATGCCGCGCTCCGCCGCCTCGAAGCCCGCGCAAACCGCGGTGGCATCGTGGGGGTCAACGTCGGCGCCAACAAGGATAGCCTCGATCGCGGCGAAGACTACCTGCTCGGCCTGATGCGTTTCAATTCGGTCGCGAGTTACTTCACCGTCAACATTTCGTCGCCCAACACACCCGGCTTGCGCGATCTGCAGGCACCCGAGGCGCTCGACGAACTCTTGACGCGGATCATGGCCGCCAGAAAGCGGCTGGTCGATGGTGGCGCGCTCCAGCGGCCGATCATCGTCAAGATCGCCCCCGACATTGCGGAAGACGACGTCGCACCCATCGTCGAGCGCCTTCTGGCGCACCGCGTCGATGGCATCGCCGTCTCGAACACGACGTTGTCGCGCGACGCACTGAAGTCTGCCGCCGCGCGCGAAGCCGGCGGCCTGTCGGGACGGCCAGTTTTCCGTCGCTCGACTGCGATGCTGGCGCGCATTTTCAAGGAAACCGGCGGCACGGTCCCGCTCATCGGCATCGGCGGCATCGACAGCGGCAAACGCGCACTTGAGAAAATCGAAGCCGGCGCCACATTGTTGCAGCTTTACACCGGCCTTGTGTATGAAGGCCCGGGCTTGATCGCGGAAATCAAATCCACCCTCGCCGACACATTGAAAAGCGGCGGCCAGTCGAGCCTCGCCGTCATCCGCGGACGCCACGCCGACTATTGGGCGAAGCAACCGCTTTAGAGAGAAAACCGACGCGGAGATGAAAGCCGTCGAGCCCGCATCGGAACCCAGTGTGACACGTGCCGCGTAAAGCCAGCGACAAGCAAACGTCGACGTCACGG
>JBEVLH010000412.1:0-2707 GCA_040509255.1 Hyphomicrobium sp.
AACGCGCCTTTGCGGTCGGGCGACGGGCGCGAGCAATTTGAAGAGGCGTTCCGAAGTCGCATTTTGCAGCCCCTGAACGACTTCAGCCCCGACCTTTTGCTCATTTCGGCCGGCTTCGATGCCCATCACCGAGACCCGCTGGCGGGACTGGAACTCACGGAGCAGGATTTTCACTGGGCCACGGAAATGCTGGCCGACATCGCGCGACGTCATGCAAATGGACGAATCGTGTCGATGCTCGAAGGCGGTTACGATTTGAGGGGGCTTGCTCAGTCGGCCGCCGCCCACGTAAAGGCTTTGCTCGACGCAGGCGCTTGATCGGCCGATGCCGCGGCACACGAAGATAGGACGACATGAACACAACCAAATCAGTGCCGGCGAAAAGCTTTGCCGATATCAAGGATATGACCTTCGAACGGGCCTTGAAGGAACTCGAGGTCATCGTCGGCAAGCTCGAACGCGGCGACGTCGAGCTTGAAGAAAGCATCGAAATTTACGAGCGTGGAGAAGCGCTCCGCGATCACTGTGACCGGCTATTGAAAGCGGCCGAGGCCAAGGTCGAGAGATTGACGCTGGGTGCTGACGGCGCCCCGACGGGGACCGTACCGCTTGACAAGGACGGCAATGCGCCGTTTTGAAGCCTGAAAGCTTTCATTTGTGTGAGGGACGCTGGGGTTTTACCCAGTCTGCGGCACGCGGGCGCACGCTGCCAAGCCTCGCCAGCCCTCTTGGGGATCGAAGACAGATACCGCCCGTGCTAGCGTCATCTATTGAACACGATCTGACGCCCTGCCGCATCAAGGTTTCAAAGTGAGCAAGACACCGCTACTCGATCGTATTGAGACGCCGCACGATCTGCGTCGCTTGACGGAAGATCAGCTACCGCAGGTGGCAGCAGAGCTTCGCGATGAGACGATCGACGCGGTGTCCGTTACGGGCGGCCACTTAGGCGCGGGTCTTGGTGTTGTCGAACTGACTGTCGCCCTGCACTGGGTCTTCAACACACCCGACGATCGCTTGATCTGGGATGTTGGCCATCAGGCTTACCCGCACAAGATTCTGACCGGCCGCCGCGATCGCATTCGCACGCTGCGTCAGCCGGAGGGTTTGTCGGGATTTACGAAGCGCGACGAAAGCCCGTACGACCCATTCGGAGCCGCTCACTCGTCGACGTCGATCTCGGCCGCGCTCGGCATGGCGGTGGCGCGCGATCTGTCCGGCAAGTCGAACAACGTGATCGCCGTTATCGGCGACGGCGCGATGAGCGCCGGTATGGCGTACGAGGCGATCAACAACGCCGGCGCGCGCAATGAGCGCCTGATCGTGGTTCTGAACGACAACGACATGTCGATTGCGCCACCGACCGGCGCGCTCTCAGCTTATCTCGCGCGCGTGACGTCGAGCGGCACCTACGTCCATCTTCGTGACTATGCCAAGCAGCTTGCCAAGATGCTGCCGAAGGCTTGGGAACGACGCGCCGCGCGCGTCGAGGAATATACCCGTCATCTCTGGCAGGGCGGCGCATGGTTCGAGGAACTCGGCTTTTATTACGTCGGTCCGATCGACGGCCATAGCTTCGAGCAGCTCCTTCCCGTCCTGAAGAACGTTCGCGATCTCGAGCAGGGGCCCATTCTCGTTCACGTCGTGACCCAGAAGGGCAAGGGATATGCGCCCGCTGAAGCGTCGCCGGACAAATATCACGGCGTCAACAAGTTCAACGTCGTCACCGGCGCACAGGTCAAACCGAAGCCGAACGCGCCCAGCTATACCAAGGTCTTCGCCGATAGCCTCATCGCCGAAGCGCGCAAGGACAAGCGCATTGTCGCGATAACCGCCGCCATGCCGTCGGGCACCGGCCTCGACTATTTCGGCAAAGAATTCCCCGACCGCACGTTCGACGTCGGCATCGCCGAACAGCATGCCGTGACGTTCGCGGCAGGGCTGGCGACGGAAGGCTATAAACCGTTCGCCACCATCTATTCGACGTTCCTGCAGCGCGCCTACGATCAGGTCGTTCACGACGTCGCCATCCAGAAACTGCCTGTTCGTTTTGCGATCGACCGCGCGGGCCTCGTCGGCGCCGATGGTGCAACACACGCCGGTTCGTTCGACATCGCTTATCTCGCTTGTTTGCCGGACTTCGTCGTCATGGCCGCAGCCGATGAAGCCGAACTCGTCCACATGGTCGCGACTCAGGCGCAGATCGACGACCGGCCGAGCGCTTTGCGCTACCCGCGAGGCGAAGGCGTCGGCGTTGAAATGCCGGCGGAGGGCATCCCGCTCGAAATCGGCAAGGGCCGCGTCATCCGTCAGGGCTCGAAGGTTGCGCTGCTGTCGCTCGGCACGCGTTTGGCGGAGTGCTTGAAGGCCGCCGACCAACTCGCGAGCTTCGGACTATCGACGACCGTCGCAGACGCCCGTTTCGCGAAGCCGCTCGACGCCGCGCTCCTCCGCGACCTCGCCGCTAACCACGAAGTGCTCGTGACCGTCGAAGAGGGCTCGATCGGCGGCTTTGGTAGTCATGTCCTGCAATTCCTGGCGGACGAAGGGTTGCTCGATCGTGGCCTGCGCGTACGGGCGAAAGTCCTGCCCGACGTTTTCATCGATCACGGCAAGCCCGAAGCCATGTATGAGGCCGCCAAACTGAATGCCTCAGGCATCGTTGAGACGGTCTTTTCTGCCTTAGGCCGCGCAAATATGCTAAGCG
>JBEVLH010000413.1:0-3623 GCA_040509255.1 Hyphomicrobium sp.
GTGCCGCTAGCGCTCATCGAATGATCGATGCCGCCATAAGCCAAGCCGCCCGTCGCGAAGACAAGGAAGTTCTGGTCTCCGACGATACCAACTCGGGCGCGAAGGGTGCCGTACCAATCGACTTCCGAGCCGAAGTTCAGCCTTTCGTTGCAGCCCTCACAACCAGGAGCGTCAAGCCCCGGGATGGCATTGGCGTTGAAATAGCTGATGTCGCTTTCGATACCGAGCAACCGGCCATTGCACTGCCAGTTGTAGCCGCCGATGCCGCCGATCGTGAAACCCCGATCATTGTCTTTGAGATTAAAGGGCGCGACGTCCGCCTTCGAACTCAGGCCGCCGAGTCCAAGTATGCCGCCCCCGTAGAACCCGGAGAATGGTCCTCCGCACGCGTTGGCAGGGGGCGATCCATAATCCGTCAGTGCGCCGCCGGCGAAGGCCGCTGAGCTGCCGAAAAACAAAACGAATGTCGCGACAAGAAAGGAAAGCGCTTTCATATGCATTCGCCTTGTCCCTGATGTGTCAGGCCAATGGCAGTTGCGGCCTCGAGCGAGGCCTAACCCCGCGATCAGAGGATGTGATTCGCGACGCGCCGTCGAGCACCTGCATCAGTCGAGCACTCTAACGACGCGTGGCAGTTGCCCGAGATCGTCGCGGCCTTGCGAGCTTCGATCGCGGCGGCACGAGATGCATCAGCTTTTACCGGATTTAGTTATATCCGGAGTTGTAGCGTTACGAGGGAATGTCGAGCTTCCGCGCCTGCAGCGCCATCGCGATCAACGCGAAGCCGCCGAAGATCATGTTGATGCCGACGAGAAGCCCGATGGCCCATGCCGCCGAAGACGGGAGACCGAGAAAGATCATCCCGCCGAGGATGAGGTCAACGATGCCACTCAGAAGCATCGCGACCCACGTTCCCGGCAACTCATTGCGATGCTCGAGGGCGAACATGATCGAAGCGATGCCTTCGATGATGAAGAATGCGACGAGAACGATCGTCAGCGAGACTGCGCCGGCTGCAGGTGAGAACAATAGAACCAGACCTGCGCCGATACCGATGATCGCCGACAGCAGTGACCACCAGAAGCCCGGCATGGGACGCATCGAAAACGTCGTGAAGAGACCGGCTATACCGCTGAACAGCAAGATCCAGCCGAGAAATAGCGCGACGGTCAGCGTCGCGATCTGGGGGACGATGATGGCGGCGCTGCCGAGCGCAACAAGAACGATTCCCTCGATGAGGAAGAGCTTCCAATGTGTTTGAAGCGACGTCGCGATTGCCAACCTGAAGTTTTGGACGTCGGGGCGATTGAGTGTCATGATTTCAAACTCCGAAGATCGGGAAATTCGGGCGACCGCATTGGGCAAGGCAGAGCATACGCCAATTCGTCGATTCGGACCCCACCGGACGACATAGTCGTGAATATCTTCCCACTGCACTTCCTAAAATGTTGTCATGTCTTTGATTTGCCGCCGCAAATGCGACTTCCGTGCGCGACGTGCTTAAGCGGGGCTTAACCGGAAAATGTGATCGGGACGATCGAGCCCCGTTGGACGCAGCGGAAATCTTTAAGAACGCGGCCGCTTTGGGCGATCGCTCTTCCATTTCCCTCGCGCCCATCCCGGCTATTGATCTCTGCCACTTCGGCCGAATGCGTGGCGTCCGCGATGCTAGAGCTTTAATCCGTGGGCGGATTTTTGCTCGGGAGTGGGGGTCAAAGATATTTTGCGCCATGATTTGGCCGCAACGTATTCACGCTCGCTTCATATGGCTGCCGCTATCCCCACCGCTTGGCGGGAATAACTGTATGCGGCGTAGATCGCTGTGACGCCGAATGAGTTTAGACACAAGGCGAGCGGTGAAAATCAGCCGCCGTATAACGCCGGACGCGGCACAATTCGAGGAAATGCCATGAAATCCAGCCGAAACGTCGTTCTTGCCGCCGCATCGCTTCTGGCGGCGATTTCGGCGGCGACCACCGTTGCCATCGCCGACGATCAGCAGGACGGCCGAGGGAAGGACAAGCAAGGCAGGGAAGACAATCACCGGGATAAAGGGGACCGTGGGGATCGAGGGGACCGTGGGGACCGTGGCGACCGTGGGGGTGGCGGCGGGGGGCAGCCGCAATTTAAGCCCGGAAAATCCGACCAGCAGGGCGATCATTCTCAGCAGGGTGATCAGCCGCGCCATGAAGGCAAGAAGCATGGCAACCCGGCGTTCGGAGATCAGCAACCGAACGTCCAGCGCAAACAATTCGGAAACGACGGTCAGCGGCCCGACAACGGCGCCAACCCGAACACGTTCGTAAGACCGAACCGACCAGAGAAACCACCGGTCAACAATGCGATCATTCCAGGCACGCCGCCAAACAGCGGACAGCAGCCCAATGTCAATAAGCAGTTCGGCGATCAGAAGCGCGAAAACAACCGGGGCTTCCAGAAGCCGTTCGGAGATCCGAATCGCGGTAATGGAAACCCGAATTTCCAGCCGCAGTTCGGCGGCCACGATCGCGACAAAGGCAAGCCCAACAACCCGGCCGCATTCAATCCCGATCTCGGCCCGCCGAAGCAGCCGGGAAACAACGTTGGCTTCCCGCGCAAACCGTTGCCTGCCGCCGATGCGAAGAGGAATTTCGAGGCGATGCGCGGCCAGCGCAAAGAGATGAAGTTCGACGGCGGCAAGGGCGTCGTCATCGAGGAGCCTGGCCGGCGGCGCATCATCCGCGACAACAATCGGGTCTTCATTCAGCACGACGATAACGAGCGTCTACGCCGCGTCTCGCCGAACGCGCGCTTCGAGAAAGGCAAGGGCGGCTCGAACATCGCCGTCATCGATCGTCCGGGAGGATACAGGGTCTACTCGGAGACCGATTCAAACGGCCAACTCTTGCGGCGTTATCGCCGCGGACCTGACGGTCGCGATGTCATCATCATCGACAATCGGCGCCGGCGTCACGACAAGTTCGGCAGAAACCTCGCCACCGGAATTGGAATCGGCGTTGGCGTCGTTGCAGGCGCCGCAATTCTGGATTCGGTCCTGGATGTGCCGCCGCCGCGGGTCACCATTCCGCGAGACGAATATATCGTCGATTACGAGCGGGCGAGCGACGAGGATGTCTACGAGGCTTTGAGCGCCCCGCCGGTCGAGGATTTTCGTGACCGGTACACGCTCGATGAGATCCGTGCGACCGCAACGCTGCGCGACCGCATGCGTCGTGTCGATCTCGATGACATCACCTTCGACTTCGGTTCCTGGGACGTTGATCCGGGCCAGTACGGCAGATTGGAACGCATGGCGCGCGCCATGCGCCGGATCATCCAGCGGAATCCGAACGAGGTGTTCATGATCGAGGGCTATACGGATGCCGTCGGATCGCCCGAGGACAACCTTTCGCTTTCAGACCGTCGTGCCGAGTCGGTTGCGGAAGTGCTGAGCCAGCAATTTCAAATTCCGTTCGAAAATCTGACGACGCAGGGCTACGGCGAGCAATACCTCAAGGTGCAAACGTCGGCGCCCGAGAGACTCAACCGGCGCGTCGCGGTCCGCCGCATCACGCCGCTTCTGTCGCGCGATGGCGGTCCGCCGCCACCGCAGGCCGGCGCTGCGCCTCAGCCGTCTTATGACG
>JBEVLH010000414.1:0-8361 GCA_040509255.1 Hyphomicrobium sp.
CAGCGCATTCAGCTTCGCCTCGACCGCGCGCCAGTCATATCCACCGGCCCAATACTCCATCAACGGCTGAAGCCGCTGCCGGCGCACACCCTGGCCGTCATCGGGCACGGGTTCCGCGTCGGCCCAGCGCGTCCTAGCTGTAGCAGGACAGGCAACTATTGATCGACTGACAGTCGTCTTGTGCTGAGTCCCGGACTGCGACATCTGATCATACGCCCGCTGATTTATGACCATTATATGTGACGGGGTTCATATGTGCGCAGGCTTCCGCGAAGTACGCTGCCAGTAAGCGTTGAAACTCAAGCGGGCATGACGTGAATGCTGAAATCAGTAGCATTACCTGTAATTATCTTAGCCACATTGACCGGCGCTGCGGCCGCCGATGCCAAGCTTGGACGTCTACCGCACGCAAGCGCTCCCCGCACCGAAATTACTTTGGATGTAACCGACCGTGCAGCCTCAATGTTCGAAGAAATCGTTGCCTGGCTCTCTTCAAATTTTGAATTGCCTCCTACAGATGCCCCGCCAAAGATTGCGTTGGCCTCACAGTTCGAGCTGATGAAGCTGCGTACGGCAGACCGAGCTCAATGGCAGGGGTTCAAGTATGAGGACGATCCAGCGGCCTTGCGAGATGTCGTTGCGGTGTATGACACCATCTCATCGACAATTCATCTTCCGTTGGACTGGATCGGCAACTCGCCCGCAGATCAGTCGGTGCTCGTACATGAAATAGTCCATCACCTTCAGAATACTGCTAAACTGAAATACGAATGTCCCGCTGCTCGTGAGAAAGTAGCGTATCTCGCTCAAGATGCATGGCTTAGACGTTCGAATCTGAGCTTAGAAGACGAGTTTGGCGTTGATATGTTTACCGTTGTCGCCTCGTCGGCATGCATGTGATTGGCGTGTCCCAGCGGATGCGAGCCCCGCAATATATCGTCCTGCTGACTGGCTGCGCTATTGGCCTCTCTCTTATGTTCTCGTTCCTTCTCAAACATCAGCAAGGGTTCGTACCATTACCCACTTCTTCGATGCCGCCAGCATCGATACCGTAGGCCTTCGACCTGTTCGGGAGCTGTGCTCCACATCAGAATGCCCAACTGGTAGGGGGTGAGCTCAGTGTTTTGGTCAGTAGGAACGAGGCGTTTGTCGCGAAAATGGAGAATCGCTTATGCGAGATCTTCCTTGACGGCGCGGGCAACGATCTGTAGCGCCCCGTCCGGAAGCGGCCGCTGCAGCTTCAGGGCCTCGTCCGCGGGCGCAGTCCTACCTGCAATGTCCCCTCGGCTGGCTTGCAACTCCGCTCCTACTCCCGGATAGGATGCAGACCGGCAGCGCCACATTGAACTTACGCAGTCAATGCATTCGACTCAATGATCAGGTAAAAAAGTAGGTCGGAAGCTTCACCGCGCTGTCTACCTCGGCAGCGCGGTTATAGCAGAGGACGATTGCGACGCCCTGCGGGAAGTTCGGCTGTGGTTATCCCACCATCCTTATGCGTTTTGGTGGAGGTGCTCATCCGGCTCTCTCTACATTGGCCGCAACAGACCGTTGTCGTCTAAACAAGGAGAGCAGCGGACTGCCGATCGGACATGTCCGAGATGCCGCGGCTCCATGTGATTTTCGGCGTATACGTCAATTCCCGGCGGGCTTTATCTATGCTGACGGTGAAGGGCTTTCCGATCAGCTGAAGCATCTGGCGCGTGATCGGCGGCTCACTCTTAAGGCGCAGCAAGCGCCAAAAAAATCCCATCAGTCCGGCAAGTCTCCAGGCCATCGTGAACGAGACGGCCTTGTCCGTGGCCTTGACGTTTTTGGTCGCTAACAGGCCACCAATTACGCTCTTGAGTGTGCCGACTTCAGCATCTGCGATAAAGTAAGCCTCCCCGCCTCGGCCATGCTCCGCAGCAAGCAACATCCCCTCAACAAGGTTATCCACGTGACATGTCGACATCGCTTGGGTTCCTTTTTCTACCCATTGCCATTGTCCCGCCTTCACCACCTGCACCATGTGATCCAGCATTGGCATTCCTGGCCCCCATATCATTGGTGGACGAATGGCAACCGTCTCAAAACCGGCGCGACGACCGTTCGCTACAAGAAGAATTTTTTCCGCCTCGGCTTTTGATGAGCTGTAGGGTGCGAAAGCTCGTGCCTGACGCGGGACGGTTTCGTCTATTTCCAAAAATGGTTTCGGGCCGCCCATGACGACGGCTGCGGCGCTAACAGCCACGAGTTTCCGAATCGACGGTATCGCGATTGCGGATTCTATAATGTTCTTAATCCCATCAACATTGACTCGGTCAAAGTCCGAACGCGGTCCCCACATCTTGAAGTGCGCCGCAACGTGGAAGATCACGTCAACGCCGATCAGTCCTGCTTGCAGTACCTGCCGGTCGCTGAGGTCGCCGTGTACGGGTGTAGCGCCTCGGTTCGAGACAGCTACTTCCGCCTCCTTGCTGCGAGCCAACGCTCGCACTTCCCAACCTCTCCCTCGTAATGCCCCGATAAGCTTTCCGCCTACAAATCCAGAACCGCCTGTAACAAACGCAACTCGACCTACTGATTTACCTTCGTTCATCTCATTTCTCCTGTGACAATCGACAACGTAGATGCAGCTGCAGGTGTGGTCCGCGATGCGGTCACCATTTTTGTTCATCCGGCTCATGTCCCGCGCATCAGGCAGGGCTCGCGTTGGAGCCAATGATGTGTCGGGTCGCTACAACCTTGCAGGTGGCCTTTAAGAAGGGCGTAACGTTCGATTGATCTTCCAAGTCATTGGCCCGCCCTCAATTCCAGCATCCCCTTCTCGTCGCTGGCGGCATCGACGGGTCTGGCGATCGCTGCAGCAAATCCATCAAGGCTTCAAGAACCGATAGGCGAAGCGATCAGTCTCGCCCTTGATGAGTGGATCGAACACCTTAATCGAGTGAGCATCACCCCCTTTCGTCAGCGCCGAGCTTTCCGCATCGAAAACGAAGCCGGCCGCCTCCACCTCGTTACGGACGTAGGCCGGGTCTATCCGGTGCAGCGCCTGGGTGTCGCTCGTTCCCGTTTCTGCGGCGGCGGCGTGATCGACGATAACGTACCACCCGCCCGGCTTCAGCCTCTCAAAGACCACCCGATTGAATTCGGCCGCCGTAGCCCCTTTGGCCTTGATTAGCTTGGTATGTAGATCGTGATAGAAGAGGTGCAGCCACAGGACATCGGCTGGTTGTACGACCTCCGCAATCGCAACCAAGTCCGCTGAGACGGCTTCGACGTTTTCTCGACCCGACTCCTTTGCAAGCATGCGCATCCTGCCGACCGGATCGTTTGTGAAATGAGCGACTTCTGCCGGCACGAAGCTGTAGACCCGTCCCTTCGGTCCCACGACGTCGGAGAATAGACGGGTCCAGTCGCCGTTGCCTGGGTAGACGTCGATGACGGTGGCGCCCGCATCGACTCGCGAAAAACGGATCAAGTCGGACATCGTGGATTGGTCGTACATCGTGATCTCCTGTGAGCTTTTGGCATGCGACGGACGGTCGGCATGCGAGCGTGCGGTCGAGGCATTCGAGGCAGAACTACGTCTTCCCGGGCGCGTCCATCTGCGAGGCCTGCACCAGCGCTTGCGTGTCGATGTATTCCTGGATGCGCGAGACTTTTCTATCTCGGACGGTGATGTCGAACACCCACTCGTCTTTGTACGGCTTGTTCGTGGCGTAGATTTTTCCGATAGCGACGCCAATGACCAGAACACGTTCTCCCTGCGCCACGAATTCGGGCGACTTTGAGTAGTTCATTTCGACTTCTTCGGATGCTTTTTTGACCAGGTCCGCCAATTCGACATGCCCTCGGTGCGTGCCCGCCAGAGGCCACCCCTCGCCTGGAATGATCCACTCGATGTCCTCGGCGGCCAACGCCAACAGATCGCCTTTGTTGTAGCAGCCCATTGCTGCAAAGAACTCCTTTACGATCCGGATATTCTCTTCGGTACTCATTGTATCTCTCCGTTTTTTCACGTCGTTGCGTCAGACCTGCGCCATGCCTCCGTCGACGGCGAGGTCCACGCCGGTGATGAAAGAACTTTCGTCTGAGGCGAGGAACGTGACGGCAGCCGCGATTTCCTCGGGCTTGCCCCTGCGACCCATCGGGATCTGGGAGGCAAACTGTTCGGCCGCTTGCTCGGCTTGCTCACGGGTGAGGCCCGTCGTTGTCTCCAAGGCGGGCGTTTCCGTCGGCCCGGGGCTCATCGTATTCACGCGGATTTTGCGGTCTTTAAGCTCCAGCGTCCAAGCGCGCGAAAAGTTGCGTACAGCCGCCTTGCTCGCGGCATAGGTGCTGAAACCTGGCAATCCCAAGACATTCGACACCGAGGACGTCAGGATAATCGAACCGCCATCCCTGAGGAGGGGAAGCGCCTTCTGCACCGTGAAGAACAGCCCCTTCACGTTTACATCGAAGGTCTGGTCGAAATGGGCCTCGGTGGCCATCGCGAGCGGTGCGATCGTTCCCGCGCCGGCGTTCGCGAAGAGAACGTCGACGTGACCATGTTTCTCCTTCACGACGGCATAGAGCCGATCGAGATCCTCCAGGCGCGACACGTCGCTTACGACCGCTGTAACGTTTCCTCCGATGGAGGCCGTGGCGGCCTTAAGCTCCTTTTCTCGTCGCCCGGTGATCACGACGTGCGCGCCTTCTTCCACGAAACGCTTGGCTGTGGCCAATCCAATTCCGCTGCTTCCGCCCGTGATGACTGCGACCTTGCCTTCAAGCTTCTTCATGACTTTTACCTTTCGTTATGTGGCCGGAACGGGATCGCCCCGGCGTCAGAGTTGCGCGAGGCCCCCGTCGACCGCGATCTCGCTGGCGGTCATGAAGCTGCTGTCCGATGAGGCGAGAAATGCAGCGACCGCTCCGATCTCAGCCGGGTCGCCCATGCGCTGGAATGCGGTCATCGCCGCGTAGGCCTTCAGGCCTTGCTCACCCAGCGCCGCCGTTGCGAGTTCGGTTGCAACTGCGCCGGGCGACAACACGTTCACGCGGATGCCCGTGCCCTTCAGGTCCTCCGCCCAGGTGCGCGCAAGGTTGCGTACGGCCGCCTTGCTCGCACTGTAGGCGGTCATCGCCGGAGCGCCTGTGGTGCCGGCACTCGAGCCAGTCAGGATGATCGAGCCGCCTTTGCCCATCAGCGGCAGCGCCTTCTGGATCGTAAAGATCGTACCCTTCACGTTGGTATCGAAGGTTTCGTCGATGTGCTCGGCGGTGATGTTGCCGAGCTTGAGCATCCTTCCGGCCCCGGCGTTGGCGAAGACGACGTCGAGCTTGCCACGCTCGGTCTTCACCGCGGCGTAGAGCCGGTCGAGGTCGGCCTGATCGGTGACCGAGCCCTTCACCGCACGGGCGTTCGGCCCGAGTTCCGCAACCGCGGCATCGAGCGCTTCCTGCCGACGGCCGAAGATGTAGACGATGGCGCCCTCATCGACGAAGCGCTTCGCCGCGGCACGACCGATGCCGGTGGCGCCACCCGTGACGACGGCAACCTTACCGTTCAGCTTTCCCATGATCTGTCCTTCCGACTTGGTCGTTGATGGTTCGGGAGCGTTCCCGGTGAAGCCAAGATAGGGCCGCTCGCGTCGGGCATTCAGTGCCGAAATACGCACATCGGTGGTGCGAAATCGATCCGGTCTGATGGCCTGCTCAGATCAAGCGGCAATCACGTATTTCTGCCCGAAATCGAACGAATTGAGCTTGCTATGGCTATTTTTGTTCAGGATTGCGTGCTCGTTAAACGCGCCATCCGGTGTAGGATCGCACCATGATCGACTGGGATGACGTACGATATTTTCTGGCCGTCGCACGGGGCGGATCTGTGCGGGCTGCTGCGGAACGCCTTGGTGTGAACCACGCGACGGTGCTGCGACGCATCGCCCAACTCGAGGAACGCCTGGGGGTGCAGATGTTCGAAAAGCTGCCCTCGGGGTACCGCGTGACGGAGGCGGGCGAGGAAGTCCTGGAGTTCGCCGAGCAGATGGAAGCATCGTCGCTCTCGCTGGAGACGCGCGTCTTCGGACGTGATCAGAGCGTGCGCGGCCTTTTGCGGGTGACATTGGCTCCGCCGCTCGCGACCCATCTGCTCATGCCGGACTTCGCCGATTTCGCAGGCCTGCATCCGGACATCGAAATTGACATCTCGTCATCCGGCGAACTGGCGAATCTGACCAATCGGGAAGCCGATGTCGCGATCCGTGTCGTCTACGACCGCAAGACGTTGCCGCTCAATCTTCACGGCCTAAAGGGCCCGGAAGTGCTCGGCGGCGTCTACATGTCCCGCGATCGACTGTCCGCGTGGCGCGCGGGCGCGCGCAATTCCATCCGGTGGATCGTTATCAGCATGCATGGCATTCCCGAATGGGTTCGCGAGGGCGAAATTCGGGCTGCCGAAATTCCGTTCAGGGTCACGGACGCCGAGGCGCAGATCGTTGCAGCACGGCAAGGGATCGGGATGACGACGCTGCCCTGCTTTCTCGGAGATGCAGATCCTCTTTTGGCAAGAGTGCCCGGCATCCGCCTGCACTTATACGGAACGCTTTGGATTCTCACACAGGGAGAGACACGCAAGACGAAACGCGTGCGGCTCTTCACCGAGTTCGTGTCAAGCAGGCTCGCCGCGCACGCAGCGCTTCTTGCGGGTCATTCCGTCGACTGATGCCTGCCCGGTCGGGGAAATCCGATCGGATGCCGACGGTTCATCCGCCCACACCATGGAAGCAACTACATGCCGACACTTTCGACGGAACACGGCCCGACATCGTCGAAATTATCGAAGGAGATGTTCGACAGTCATCGCTATTTCTCGGCCGCGCAACGGCCGTAATCACGCGGTGGCGACTTCGCCGCGGCTCAAAGGTAGGCGGCACATTTGCCGGACCCAGACCGGCCGGACCTCGCGATCTGAATTCAGTCGATATGACCGGGCGCATCCTTCGTCAACTATTCCACTTGGCACTTTGGGAGCTTGCAATGCCTTTTTCGCAACACACGAACGACTTCTCGGTAGCCGAACGTTCCGCGACCGGTGTCCCCACGCTGGCGATCTTGCGCTGGTCCCTAATCGTCATCTTCCTGTGGTTCGGCTGCATGAAGTTCACCGCTTACGAAGCCGACGGAATCGCACCGCGCGATCGTTGGCGACGGCTGCGCGGGCCCGACATAGCCTTCCATGCGGATCGACCATGCTTCAGCCTCGGCGCGGTCCGCTTCCTGGACGGCTTTCTGCGCCGCCTCGCAGCCGCCTTTGGCGCGATGTCGGCGCCCTCCTGGCCAACCCCAGACCACCTGTCGGCTCTTCTAGTGTAGCGCTCGGTCTCGACCGGCCTCTGCCGGCCGAAACCCTCTGCTTGGCAAGCCGTAGCTTTGTCCGCTGGTCGTCGCGCTGCCACCAGGGCGCGGCCACGACGCGGGACCAGCAGGGGCCGCGCGTCTTAGTCCCCACGGGCGGCCCACTGCGGCTTCGCTTCGGACGAAAGCCTAAAATTTGGTCGTAAAGGCCCGGAACAGAGGGCCGGTTTTTGACTTAGCCAGCGCTAATACATTCGCGGAGGTTATTGTGAAGATCCGGGCAGGCTACGACATCGCATTTCAGTGTTTCCAGAACACGCCCATGATGCTCATGCTGAGCGTCCATCCCTCCCGCCAAAGCGACCTTTTGAGCGAGCATCGCATCCAGCTTTCCGGCGGGATCGCCTCGCACGACTACCGCGACGCGTTCGGCAATGTCTGCACGCGGCTGGTGGCGCCTCCGGGTCTTCTCGAAATCCGCAACGACTTCATCATTGCCGACTCCGGCCTGCCCGACGAAGTGGCGCCGGATGCACGGCAATGGGACGTTGGCGCCCTGCCCGATGAAGCGCTGATGTACCTGTTGGGTAGCCGTTACTGCGATACGCAAAAGCTTTCCGACCTCGCATGGTCGATGTTCGGCGGCGTCGATAGCGGCTGGCGGCGCGTGCAGGCGATCTGCGACTATGTTCATAACCATATCGAATTCGGCTACCACCACGCCCGCGGCGACCGCACCGCTTCCGAAGGTCACGCCGAGCGCATCGGTGTCTGCCGGGATTTTGCCCATCTGGCCGTCACGCTTTGCCGCTGCATGAATATTCCGGCGCGTTATTGCACCGGCTATCTCGGCGACATTGGCGTCCCGTATAATGACGCGCCCATGGACTTCAGCGCGTGGTTCGAGGCGTTTCTCGACGGCAAGTGGCGCACGTTCGACGCGCGCCACAACACGCCGCGCATCGGGCGCATCTTGATCGCACATGGCCGCGATGCAACGGACGCCGCCATCGCCACGACTTATGGCTTCGCGACGCT
>JBEVLH010000415.1:0-5830 GCA_040509255.1 Hyphomicrobium sp.
GGCACAAAAGTCTACGGCATGGAGCAGCGCGCCGGATGGTCGAGCGAAAGGCTGAACCTGACGCTGCTTGGCGTCGCCGATGGCACCGCACGCGTCAACGTCGGCAAACTTCATTTCAAGAATGTCTCGATCGGGCAAGCGTCGGTCGACGTCGCGGTCAAGGACCTGGCGATGCAGGCGACGTTTAACGACGTTGCGCTTTATCAGGGTCATGGCAGGGGAGTCGTGACACTCGACGGCTCGGCGGGGACTGCAAACGTCGGTGCCGATCTCAATCTCGATAGCGTCTCGGCGCTGCCGTTCCTGAAGGATGCGGCGAACTTTGGGTGGGTATCCGGCAATGCCAACGTCAAGCTGAAGCTGGCAGCCAACGGCGCCAGCCAGTTGCAGCTGATCGAAAGCCTGAACGGCACGGCCGGCTTTCAATTCTCGAACGGCGCCATCGTCGGATTCAATCTTCCCGGCGCGTTGCGCGGCTTGGCGCAGGGCAATTTCGGCGCGCTGCGGACGTCGCCATCGGAAAAGACGGATTTCAGCGCGCTTGCGGCCAATTTCTCGGTGGCCAACGGCGTCGCGCAGAATCAGGATTTGCAGCTCGTGAGCCCGCTTCTGCGCGTGGCGGGCGGCGGCACCATTCACATGCCGGAACGCACCGTCGATTATACCGTGAAGCCGAGGCTTATCGCGTCGCTCGAAGGCGAGGGCGGAGACGGGCAGGCCTCCGGCATCGAAGTGCCGGTGCGGATCACGGGCTCGTGGGACCATCCGAGCTTCCACCCGGACCTCAAGGGCGTGCTGTCGGATCCCAACAAGACGATGGATGCCATCAAGCAGATCGGCAAAAAGCTCAAAGGCAAGAATGCCGACGAGATCGTCGATGGTCTGTTCGGCAAGAACACTGACGGTGATCCGTCGACCGAGAAGACCAAAAAGAGCGCGAAGAACCTGCTGAACAAATTATTCGGCAAGCAGGACGACGAAAATTAGCGGATTTTTTACGGCTGCGTTTCGTCGCTGCAGCGACGGTTTTTCTGTTGCAGCGAGGCGATGCAAAACCTTCAGCTAAGTCGCTGGAACGTCACGACAGAAAAAAATTCCCGCAAGGCACAAAAAGGTCTTGCGTGGGGGGGGCATTGGCCTCATATGCACCCTCTCTCGTCTGTCCACCTGCCAACATGGTCGAGGTTTCCCAGAACCAATGAGGTAAGGAGCGGGCGAGTCAAACCTATCTGCTGGTTGGGGAGGGTCACATGGCCTTTAATGACACCCTCTTCCAATTGGGGATGGACTTGACTCGTTCAAGCACCGCCCAAGAGGAAGATCACGCGCGCGCTGAGTTCAATGCGGACGTCGAGGACTCGGAGACGAGTCCGGTTGCTGAGCAAAGCGTTCCTAGTGCAGGGACTACGATCTTTATCGATCTCCACGGCGCCAAGCGCCTCGACGACGTCAAGTCGGCCGAGCGTGCGACGAAGCGTGCCGTCGAGAGCCTGGGCCTCAAGCTCAAGAGCCTCCACCTCGATCGCGTCGCCGGCGGCGGCGTGTCGGGTGTCGCGGTCTTGGGCTCCGGGCGCCTGTCCTTGCAGGCTTGCTCGCGCACCGGCTTTGCTGCCGTTGACGCCAGCGGATGCCGCGGGCTGAAGCCTTCGATGGCTCTGCTCGCCCTCGCCAACGCCTTTGGGGCGCGCGAGGCTGTCATCCAGCGCAAGCGGAGCGCCGCGGACGTTGTCGTGCCGACCCTGCGTGTCGTGCCTCGCGCACCCCGCAAGGCCCAGCGCCAGAAGGCCCAAGCGAAGGCTGCCTAACAAGACTCTTGTGCTTGTGCCGGGCGACTCCCCTGCGGGAGCCGACCGCGCAACACGGGCTTGCCTTCACTAACGTCACTCACGTCCAGCAATAGGTAGCCGCGATCGGGATGCGCCCCGATCGCGGTTTTTGGCGTAAGTGATTTCGGCATGACTTTAGCCGATATGGCCTTCGCGCAGGCGGGCGGATTCCTTGGCGGGCTCGGCGACTTTCAGGGCTTCCGTCGGCAACAGCGACGCTCCGGCGGAGGGCGAAAGGCGCGAGAAGAACAGGATCGACGACGCCGACACCAAGCCGATCAACACGAAGACCGCCGGGAAATGCGAGGCGTCGATGGCGCTGCCTCCGCGTGAAAACTGCATGAACTGCAGCCCCATCGCGGCGATGGTGACACCGACCGAGCCGGAAAGCTCCTGGCAGACGGCGGCAAAGCTCGTGGCGCGGCTCAGGCATTCGGGCGGGACATCGGCATACGAGAGCGTGTTGACGCTGGTGAACTGGAGCGAACGCGATAACCCTCCGACGAGAAACAATCCGACGATCAGCAGCACCGGCGTGTTCGCCGTGAACAGCGACGGCATGGCGGCGAACAGGCTGGCGATGACGGCGTTGACGACGAGCACGCGGCGGAAGCCGAAACGGCGGATGATCGTCGCGGCCTGTGTCTTCATGAACATGGCGCCGACGCCGGTCATGAAGGTCATCAGTCCCGATTGGAAGGCCGTCATTCCAAAGCCGGTCTGAAACAACAGAGGCAGCAAAAACGGACCGGCCCCGAGGCCGGTGCGGAACAGGAAGCCACCGACCACGCCGCCTCTGAAGGTTGGAATCGAGAGCAGGCGAAGATCGATGATCGGCGCAGGCACCCGCAGAGCGTACCAGACGTACGTCGCAAGCAGCGCGGCGCCCGCCAGCGTGATCAGCAGCACCATATCGCGGCTGAGGATCCCCAGCCCCATGAGGGTGACGCCAGTCAGGAACAGCGACAATCCCGGGCCGATCAACAGGAAGCCTCGCACGTCGAAGGTGCCCGTCACTTTCTCGCGGACGTCGGGAATAAAGCGGGTGATCAATGCCAGCCCAACCACGGCGACCGGAATGTTGATCCAGAAGATCCAGCGCCAGTTGAAGTAGGTTGTGATGAAGCCACCAAGCGGCGGCCCCAGCACCGGACCGACCAGGGCCGGAACCGTCAGCCAGGCTATGGCGTTGATCATGTCCGTTTTCGGTATCGTGCGCAGCACGATCAAACGCCCAACGGGAGTCATCATGGCGCCGCCGATGCCCTGGAGGATGCGTGCCGCGACCAGCGAGCCAAGGTCGGTTGAGAGACCGCAGGCGATCGACCCGATCGAAAAGACCACCATCGCGGCGCGGAAGACGTTTTTGGCTCCGAACCGATCCGCCATCCAGCCCGAGGCCGGGATGAAAACGGCCAGCGCCAGCAGGTACGTCGTCAACGCAAGTTTAAGGTGAATGGGGTTGGCATTCAGATCCTTCGCGATCGCCGGAAGGGATGTGGCGAGCACGGTCGCGTCGAGGTTCTCCATGAAGAGAGCCGTGGCGACGATCAGAGGTATGAAATTGCGTCGGAAATGTTCTGTCATGGCGGGTGTCTAGCATGGGTCAAACGCTTCTCGGCCCCGCAATCCGCCGCGCGACTTTTGCAGACCTCGATTGCAGCCAGATGCGGCATTTGCCGACGGCCGACCTTCGGATAGGTCCGAATTACCCTCTTGAGTGGGGCACACCCCGCGCGGCTAAGCTATGCGCCATGATAGGCCGGGCGCATACTCTGGCCTTCGGGCATAAAACAAACAACAGCACGGATCTTGCAGTGGGCCGGTCGAAGCCCCGTCAAATCCAAGACTGGGACCTGAGGAAACGCATCGCATGGTTAGCAATAAAGTCGTCTCGGCCGATGAAGCCATCGCGCGCATCGGCAATGACGCCGTCGTCGCGACGACCGGTTTCGTCCAGAGCTGCATTCCCGAGGCGCTGCACGCCGCGCTAGAGAAGCGCTTCGTCGCGAGCGGCGCGCCCCGCGATCTGACCTTGATCATGTGCGCAGGCGCCGGCGACAGCAAAGGGCTGGGCACTGGCCGCCTACATCACGAGGGCCTTCTGAAACGCGTTATCGCGGCCAACTTCGGACGCATGCCGAAAGTTGCACAGGCCGCGCAGGACGACAAAATCCAGGGCTACAACCTGCCCCAGGGCGTAATCTCGAAACTCTACCGCAGCTGCGCGTCCGGAAGCCCGGGATTATTCACGCGCGTCGGACTTCACACGTATGTCGATCCGCGCCTCGGCGGCGGGAAGGTCAACACCAAGACGAAGGAAGATCTCGTCAAGCTCGTCGAAGTCGATGGCAAGGAGTGGCTGTTCTATAAGGCGACGCCCATCGATGTCGCGCTGATCCGGGCGACGAGCGCCGATCCGCTCGGCAACCTCAGCATGGAGCGCGAGGCCCTTACCCTTGACGTGTTGGCGCAGGCAATGGCCGCTCACAACAACGGCGGCATCGTCATCGCGCAGGTCGAGCGCATCGTTGCGGAAGGCTCGATCAAGCCGAAGGACGTGAAGGTGCCGGGCATTCTGGTCGATTGCGTCGTCATCGCTGATCCGCCCGAGATGCACCGCATGAACTACGGCGTGATGTACGATCCGGGTCTGGCGGGCGAAGTGCGCGTCACCGTCGACAGCCTGCCGACGATGGAACTCGACGAACGCAAGATCATTGCGCGACGCGCGGCATTTGAACTACCGCCCAACGGCGTCATCAATCTGGGCGTGGGCGCTCCGGATGGCGTCGCGAACGTCGCCAACGAGGAAAAGGTCACGCCGTACCTCGTCATGACGACGGAAGCCGGCGCGGTTGGCGGCGTCTTGGCGGGCGGCTCAAGCTTCGGCTCGTCGGCCAACGCCCACTCGATCCTCGATCAGAACCAGATGTTCGACTTCTATCATGGCGGCGGGCTCGATCTCACCTGCCTCGGCATGGCGGAGTGCGACAGCATCGGCAACGTCAACACCAGCAAGTTCGGCGGCAAGCTCAACGGCTGCGGCGGCTTTATCGACATTTCGCAGAACGCACGCGCCGTGGTGTTCGCGGGCACGTTCACGGCAGGCGGGCTCAAGGTCGCGATCGAAGACGGCAAGCTCCGCATCCTGCAGGAGGGCCGGGCGCGCAAGTTCGTGAGGCAGGTCGAGCAGGTGACGTTCTCGGGCAAGTACGCCGCGCAGAAGTCGCAACCGGTGATCTACGTTACCGAGCGGTGCGTGTTCCAGCTCACGGAGCACGGACTTGAATTGATCGAAGTGGCGCCCGGGATCGACATCGAACGCGACATCCTCCCGAATATGGCGTTCAAGCCGCACATCCACCAGCCGGTGACGATGAACCCCAGAATTTTCCTCGACCAGCCGATGGATCTGCTGGCGGACCTCTTGAACCAGAATCTCAAGGATCGCGTCAAATACGATGCAAGCAGGAACATTCTTACGATCAACCTCCAAGCCTGGAGTGCACGGAAGAAGGCGGATATTGTTGATCTGCAAAAGGTGATTACGGCGGCCTGCGAGGCGGCGGGCAAGCGCGTCGATGCGGTGATCAACCAGGATGGCTGCCGGATCGCGGAAGACCTTTACGACGACTATGCCAACATGGTCGCCTACGTCGCGAAAAATCACTACGGCCGTTCGGCACGTTACGCGACCAGCGCCATTACGCGGCAGAAGCTGCTCGAAGCCTTACGTAGGCGCGGGCTCGATACGCACGTATTCGAGAACGCAACCGCCGCCTACGAATCGCTCCAACGGCAAGCGGCGGAATAAGCAATCAGAGCAAGCGCTCGCCAGCGGTCGGCATCTTGGCCGAATGGCGGCAGCATGCCTGCAATGCGCCGCAGTCGTGTGCGGGACTTGATGGGAATGAACCCCGTCGCCATCTAGTTGCGACTTCGTCCCCCATCAGGTGCAGCATGGATCACAGTATTTTTCGAGTTTTCGATGAGTCCGGCGT
>JBEVLH010000416.1:0-3228 GCA_040509255.1 Hyphomicrobium sp.
AACCCATCAACTCATCTCGTGGGGAGATGATGGGTTTCGCGAAGAGCTCAACCCATCCTACCAGAACAATCATTTCTCCGGCGCGAAGGCGTCATAGACCAGCGCCTTGAAGGCAGGGATGATGCGGCTGCGCTCGTTCTGGGTCTGCTCCAGCATGATGTAGATCATGTCGAGCGCGGGATCGACGCCGAAATAGGTGCCGCTGCCGCTGTCCCATTTGAGCTCCCCGATGGAGCCCGGCGGAGGCGGCTCGGCATTTCCCGGATCGGTGCGCACGGCAAGGCCGTATCCGTAGCCGAAGCCGTCGCCCGGAAAGTAGTAATAGTCCCGCGCGACGCCGGAGCCCGGTCCGACGTGATCCGACGCCATCGCCTTGAACGCCGCCGGGCTGAGATAGCGTTTGCCGTCGAGTTCGCCGCCGTTGAGGAGCATCTGGGCGAAGCGCGCATAGTCGTTCAACGTCGAGACCAGTCCGCCGCCGCCCGATTCCCATTCCGGATGAGCGCGCCTGTCACGTTCCGAGGCCTGCAGGATGCCATCGTCCGGCAACGGCTCCGCCATCCGGGCGCGTTCGTCGTCGCTCTCGAGAACATATTTGGTGCTGGCCATCCCAAGAGGATCGAGAATGTGCTGCTTCTCGAACTGATAGAGCGTCTGCCCCGATATGATCTCGATGATGCGGCCGATCACGTCGGTGGAGTGGCCATAACGCCAAAGCGTGCCCGGCTGTCTTGATAGCGGCAGTCTGGCGATACGCTCGGCAAAGACCTTGTTGCTGTACTGGCCGTCGAACAGGCCGGAATCCTTGTACGCCTTGTCGATCAGCTTGCCGCCGATATAGTCGTAGGTGATCCCAGACGTGTGGCGCAGCAGATCCTCGATCGTCACCGGCCGGTCCGGGGGCACGAGCTTCAAGTAGGGCGTTCCGTCACGCATGACGGATGGTACCCCGACCTTGACGTCGGCAAACGCCGGGATGAATTTCGAGGCCGGATCGGAGATGGACAGCTTGCCGGCATCGATCAGCATCATCGCGGCGACGCTGGTGATCGGCTTTGTCATCGAATGCATCGCGAAGATCGTGTCCGGCGTCATCGGCGCCTTGCTCACAACGTCCTGCACGCCGAAGCATTTCAGGTAGGCCGGCTTGCCGTGCTGCTGGATCAGGACGACGGCGCCCGGCAGCCTGCCGCTGGCGATCTCGTTGGTGAAAAATTCGGTGATGCGTTCGAGCTTGTGCGCAGACGGGGCGGGGACGTCACGTGACGGGTTGGCTGCTGCCAAGTTGGTGCGCAACTCGGGTACCAAAGCCGCAGCGACAGCCGTCACGGCGCAACCAATCACCTGTCGCCTCGATGCGCTCATCGATCTTGCCTCACAAGCAATCTCGCCCGCCGGGTGGCACAATGCCCGGGTAACATGACCCATACCATTAAAATTTGACACAAAATCGCTACCGGCGGCCAACCGCTTCGGCAGAAGCCGGGCCGGCTTAAACCGGACTTTCAGGACGCGCGATGCACTCCCTCGTCGAAAGAAGGGGAGTTCGTCGGGCAATGCCGCTTTCGAGATATTTTTCAGTCGCAGGATTTGCCCTGCTGGCGTCCTTGTTCGTTCTGAGCGCCTGGCTCAGCGACGACGAAAGCAAGCTGCGCTTCGAAGGTTCGTTCTACGACAGCGCGCTGTATGCCCCGCGACAGAGCGAAATCGTGGCAACCACGGAGCAGCGTTACACCCGCGACGTCACGCCCGCGCTACGCGTCAAGGAGGTATTCGCCGTGTTCGTGCCCAATGAGCGTCGCCGCAACAGGCGCGACTCCTGACCGCGGCGCCGCCGGCCGGGCAGGTGGAACGCGGCCGGGCCTTCCGCCGTTATCTGACGGTCATCAATTTCGCATCATGCCCGGCCCGATTTGCCCCGAAATTCGCACTTTTCAGCTACAGTGAACCCCGCGTTCGGCCCGGGTGAGGCGCGACGTCGCGCCCCGATCATAAGGATATCGCCATGAGCTTCCGCCGCGATTTCATCACCAAGCCCATTTTCGGTTTCGCCAAGCGCGCCATGCCCGCGATGTCCGACACCGAGCGCGAGGCGTTGGAGGCGGGCGATGTCTGGTGGGACGCCGACCTGTTCACCGGCGATCCCGACTGGTCGAAATTGCTGGCCGTCGCGCCCGCCACGCTGACGGACGAGGAAAAGGCCTTCCTCAACGGCCCGGTCGACGAACTCTGCGCCATGCTCGACGAGTGGAAGATCAACTGGGAATGGCGCGACCTGCCGCCGGAAGCCTGGACCTTCATCAAGCGTCACAAATTCTTCGGCATGATCATTCCGAAGGAGTTCGGCGGGCTCGGTTTCTCGCCCTATGCCCATTCGGAAGTGGTGCGCAAGATCTCATCACGGTCGCTCACCGCTGCCGTCACGGTCATGGTGCCGAACTCGCTCGGGCCGGGCGAACTGCTGATGCATTTCGGCACCAAGGAGCAGCAGGACAGATGGCTGCCGCGCCTCGCCGATGGGCGCGACATTCCCTGTTTCGGCCTCACCAGCCCGGAGGCCGGCTCGGACGCCGCCTCGATGGTGGACACCGGCATCATCTGCAAGGGCGAGTTCGAGGGCCGCGAGGTGCTCGGCCTGCGGCTCAACTGGCACAAGCGCTACATCACGCTCGGGCCGGTCGCGACGCTGCTCGGCCTGGCCTTCAAGGCTTATGACCCCGACCATCTGGTCGGCGATCAGGAAGAACTCGGCATCACCGTCGCCCTGATCCCGACCCATCTGCCTGGTGTCGAAATCGGGCGCCGCCATCTGCCATCGATGCAGGTATTCCAGAACGGACCGAACTGGGGCCGCGATGTCTTTATTCCGTTGGATTACATCATCGGCGGGCAGGCCCGGCTCGGGCAGGGCTGGAAGATGCTGATGACGGCGCTGGCCGCCGGCCGCGGCATCTCGTTGCCGTCACTTTCTGCCGCAGGTGCCGCCTATGCGGCCCGCACCACCGGCGCCTATGCCCGCATCCGCGAGCAGTTCGGCATTTCCATCAGCAAGTTCGAGGGCATCGAGGAGCCGCTCGCCCGCATCGCCGGCACCGCCTATCTGCTCGATGCCGCGCGCCGGCTGACCTGCGCGGCGCTCAACCAGGGGCGTCATCCGGCCGTCATCTCCGGCATCATGAAGCTGCACGCCACCGAGCGGATGCGGATCGTGATCGACGACGCCATGGA
>JBEVLH010000417.1:0-5076 GCA_040509255.1 Hyphomicrobium sp.
ATCAATTCGATCAGCCGTGCCCGCGCGTCCGCCCGGTTCTGTTCCTGACTTCTAAATCGATCGGCCTGGATGACGATGACGCCCTCGGTCGTCAGGCGCCGCCCCGCGAGGCGCTTCAGACGTTCGCGCGCGAAATCAGGGATTGACGTGTTCGCGCGCAGATCGAAGCGCAATTCGACCGCCGTCGAGACCTTGTTGACGTTCTGCCCGCCCGGCCCCGACGCCCTGACAAAGCGCTCGTCAAGTTCAGCTTCGTCGATATCGAGCGCATTCGTCACCCGCATGCCGGCGTCAACCCTGTTTGATCGGCGAAAAAAAGATCAGGCGATTGAAGAAAGGATCGAGAACCATGACCTCACGCGTCCGCCACGGCATCGTCTCGATGCCTGGACGCATGTACTTGTACCCTTTCGCACTGATTTCCGCGTGATAGCCGTCGATATCGTCAACCGCAATCCGCAGCGCGCTACCGGGAGAAGCGTCCCCGTGATGTTCGGACAGATGTAAGAGGCACGCTCCACGGGAAATCTGGGCATAGAGCGGCGCGTCGGGTTCGAAGCGATGCTCCCAGTCGAGCGCAAAACCGAGGAAGCCGAGATAGAAATCCTTGGCCTTTGCCTCATCGAAGATTCTGAAGATAGCGACGCCCGGCTCGAATTTCATAGCCACCTCCCACGCTCAAACATCATAGAAAAGCTATTGCATCCAGTGATTGTTGATAAATTTATAATGTACTTTTGATTGCATTCCTCGGCGATTAAGATGTGGGTGGATGAAACGTCCTTAATGGTGGAACGGTCAGAACGGCGGTGTACTTAGTCCTATGCGTAGCGGTTGTTGGCTTCGCTTTATCAGCTTGCCGCGGCCAATTGTGGCCACTTGCAGGGCGCAAACCAATCGGTGTTAGGGAACTGTTTAGTTCGCCGACATAGCCTGCCGTTAAGTCTTCCCGTCCGGAACTTGGAATTCCATTGACGCGAATCACCTTGATGAACAGGCTGAGGTAGGGCCATGAGAACAGCAACAACAGCGGCAGTCGTTTCACGTGCGACCGGGATTTCCCGTTCGCATGCACAGCGGCCGCTTGCGATGCGTCTTGTGGGCATTGCTATCGCCGCTCTTCTTCCGGCGGTATTCTGGAGCGCCGTTATCGAGGTCGTATCTCGCGCGCTCGGCACGCCATTGTCCCCCCTCGCGATCACGACGATTGGAGCCGCAATCGCGCTCTTTCTTTTTGCGGTTTGCACGCCTTTGATGCTCCGCACCTCGGACGCGGATCACAAGCTGAACATCCGGCGCTCAAGCCGCTAATCAATCGAGATGTGCGTTGGCGCGGTGAAGATGGCGCACCGCTCCGTCGCCCAACGGCTAGCGAGCGACAGCGGGCCACTTTTATTCCGCGGCCGCCCGCCTCTTCGGCTTAACCAGCTCCATGTAGTCGTTGAGCAAGGTTTCGGTGATTGCGGCTGGCTTGAACCTGTATTCGCCGATCTCCGATACCGGCGTCACTTCAGCCGCCGTGCCCGTGATAAAGCACTCGCTGAACGTGGCAAGTTCCTCCGGCTTGATTGACCGCACGATAACGCTGATGCCCCTCGCCTTCGCAAGAGCAATCACAGTGCGCCGCGTAATGCCGTCGAGGAATCCGCTGGCATCTGGCGTATGGATAACGCCATCTTTGACGAAGAAAATGTTCGCGCCAGTGCATTCCGCGACGTCGCCCTTCCAGTCGAGCATCAGCGCGTCCGAATAGCCAGCACGTTCCGCACGGTGTTTTTCGATCGTGCAGATCATGTAGAGGCCCGCCGCTTTCGCCTTCGCGGGAGCGCAAGCCGGATCAGGACGCCGGTAGACTGCATGAGTTATGCGGATACCCTTGAGGCGCTGCTCCATCGGGAAGTAGGAGCCCCAGTCCCAGGCGGCGATCGCCAAGTGGATCTTGGCGTTCTGAGCCGACACGCCCATCTGCTCGCTGCCGCGCCATGCGACCGGCCGCACGTAGCAGTCCGACAGCTTGTTGGCGGCAATCACGTCACGGCAGGCCTGATCGATCTCGGCGACGCTATACGGAATGGTAAAGTCGAGGATCCTGGCGCTTTCGATCAACCGCTCGGTGTGTTCCGTCAGCTTGAAGATCTCACCGTCATAGGCCCGTTCGCCCTCGAAGACCGAGCTTGCATAGTGCAGCCCATGCGTCAGGACGTGAACATTCGCATCGCGCCAGGGGATGAGGGCCCCATCCATCCAGATGAACCCGTCGCGATCGTGAAACGGAATAAGGTCGGCCATGCCAGTCTGATCCTTCTGGTCTTTATCGTTGGCGAATGCGAAGCGCCGGTGTATGTCGCGCGGTCCGGCATGGACGGGCAAAGCAAGCTGAAATGCACGGAAAACCTGCATTCAGTGCGCCGCGCGCAAGACCATGGACCTACGGGCAAACCAGCAATTTGGCTTGCAACAGAATACAATCGAGGCCAATAAGTCAACATGACTGACATAACGTCAGAAGGCCAATCGGATCATCGCGCGCCATCGGGGCAACCGCCCGTGTCTGCAGACGAGAGTCGCCGCTCTCCGAGCGCCGAGCTGATCGCCTGCATCGAGCTTTTCTATTTTGCCTACCGCGGTTTTACCTGCGACCCCGACACCATCCTCGAGCAGTACGGCTTCGGCCGCGCCCACCATCGTGTCCTTCATTTCGTTCACCGCAATCCGGGCCTGAAGGTCGCGGAATTACTCGATATTTTGAAGATTACCAAACAGTCGCTGGCCCGTGTACTGAAGCAGCTCGTCGACGAAGGCTTCATCATCCAGAAGGCCGGTAACGAGGATCGGCGCGAGCGCCGCCTATGCCTGTCGGCGAAGGGCGCGCGCCTCACCGACAAACTGACACAAATTCAGGCCAAACGGATTGAGGTTGCTCTCGCCGAACTCGGACCGGGCGCCGATACTGCGGCGAGGAATTTCCTTTTTGCGATGATCGCCGAAAAGGATAAGCCCCAGGTCGAAACTCTCATCAAGGGTCAGCGCAGCGGATTGGCGGCGGATGAGCCCGACTACAACCCATGAGAACACTGATGGCGCAGGAACGCACAGAGCCGTTGGCCGACAACGCCCCGCACGTCCTCGTTGTCGACGATGACCAGAAGATCCGCGGCCTCCTCGGGCGCTTTCTTTCGAGCAATGGCTTTCGGGTGACCGAAGCCGCCGACGCCGCCGCTGCGCGCGCGTTCATGCGAGGGCTGGCATTCGACCTCGTGCTTCTCGACGTGATGATGCCGGGCGAAAGCGGCCTGTCGCTCGCTCGCGACCTGAAACTGACGCGCCCCGTGCCGATTTGCATGCTGACCGCTCTCGCAGAAGCCGAAGACCGCATCTCCGGTCTCGAAGCCGGCGTCGACGACTACGTTTCCAAACCCTTCGATCCGCGCGAATTGCTGCTTCGCCTCCGCAACATCCTTCGCCGGGGCCAAACGCAATCGGCGCCGCGTGATGAAATCCGGATGGGCGGCTGCATCTTCAACATCACGCGCGGCGAACTCAAACGCGACGAAGAAGCCATCAAGCTGACCGAACGCGAACGCGATCTGCTGCGGCTTTTCTCTCAACGCATCGGCGTTGCGGTGCCTCGCCATGAGCTTTCGAGCGATGACAGCACGGGCAGCGAGCGCGCGATCGACGTGCAGATCAATCGCCTGAGGCGCAAGATCGAGGCCGATCCGTCGAACCCGGTCTATCTGCAGACCGTCCGCGGCAAGGGCTACATTCTCTACACCGACTGACCGCAACAGACGCGCTTTCCGGACGGGCGCAAGACGGACAACATCGAATGGCGGTTGTGCCCGAAACGACACCTCAGTCCGACAGCTTAAGCGCGCGCTATCGCCGTTTTCGCGAACACCCGGCCGTCACCCGTCTCCTCAATCTTGGCGGCGAGATGCTCCCGAAGGGGCTTTACGCCCGCGCCCTTCTCATCATCATCACGCCGATCGTCGTCCTCGAAGGCGTCATCGCATTTGCGTTCATGGAGCGGCACTGGCAGGCCGTGACCCGCCGGCTGTCGGAGGCAACCGCGCGCGACATCGCGGCCGTCATCGAAGTCTACGAAGAGATGGCGAAAACCGAAGGCCCGCAGAAAATCATCGATCTTGCCCGCGACCGGCTCAATCTTTCGATGGAGGTTCTGCCGAGCGGCGACCTCCCGCCGCCGGGACCCAAGCCGTTCTTCCGCCTTCTCGACCGCGCGCTCTCGAACGAATTACGCAAGCATGTCCAGTTCCCGTTCTGGATCAATACCGTCGGCGATCAGAACGTCGAAATCCGCGTCAAGCTCGACGGCGCCATCCTGCGTTTCGTCGCGACGCGCAGCCAGACATACGCTTCGAACTCCCATATCTTTCTGCTCTGGATGGTTGGCTCGTCCGTCATCCTGCTGACGGTCGCAATTTTATTTCTGCGCAATCAGATCCGACCGATCTTGCGCCTTGCCGACGCTGCCGACGCCTTCGGCAAGGGCCGCGGAATTCCTGACGAGTTCCGCCCGCGCGGCGCGCGCGAGGTCCGACAGGCCGCACTCGCCTTTCTTCAGATGCGCGACCGCATCAAGCAGCACGTCGAGCAGCGCACCACCATGCTTGCCGGCGTCAGTCACGATCTGCGGACCGTGTTGACTCGTTTCAAGCTGGAACTGGCTCTCCTCGATGACACACCCGAGACACGCGCCCTCTCCAGCGACGTCGACGAGATGCAGCACATGCTGGAAGACTACCTCGCCTTCGCGAAGGGCGACGGCGGCGAGGAAGCCAAGCCAACGAACTTGAAAGAGCTCCTCGAAGAGATCGTCGACGACGCGTCGATCTACGCGTGCTCGATTGAGCTTAAGATCCGCAAGCGGAAGGGCGACCTCATCTTGCCGCTGAAGAGGCAAGCCCTGAAGCGCGCCATCATGAACCTCGTCACCAACGCCGCTCGTTTCGGCGATCGCGTCATCATTCGCGTCGCCCCGGAAGGCGGCTGGGTCCGCATCGAGGTCGACGACGACGGTCCCGGCATTCCGGAGAACGAACGCGAGAACGT
>JBEVLH010000418.1:0-3119 GCA_040509255.1 Hyphomicrobium sp.
ATAGAACCCGACAGGATGTTCACGGTATTGTCAGCGGCGGTCGCCGTCCAAAGCGCACTCTTGATCAATGTCGGCGCCATGATCTTGCCCCAGTGAGCTTCGGCCTTGACGGCTTTGCCGTTCTCGAACTTCAACTTTGGAGCCAGCTCGAACGAGAAGTCGGTCCCGCCGCTTTTTTCGCTGGCGATCGAGCATGTCACGGTGTGCTTCTCCAGTTGGACTTCCCCCTTGGGCTCGGTAATCGCCTTGACCAGGTCCGCCCGTTTGACACTGAGATCCATGGAACAGTGGGCCCCGTCGTAAGGCCAGGTCACCTTCGCCTTTGCCACCAGCTTGACGAGTTGCTCTTTCCGCCAGCTCTTGACCACGTGGCAGGCGATATCCGGGCCTGACGCGACTTTCGCATGCAAGGCCCGGCAAAGGTCGACCTTGCAGGCGCGTCTGCCCTCTTTCTCCGCCTTTTCCTCCGGCGTCGGACTGGCCGGATCATCCAGCATCGAGCCGGAGTCAGCCGTCGGCTTGGCCGGCTCTTCGGCCACCGCCACGTGGATGGCCGATACGAATGCAAAAGCGAGGGTTGACGCGAAAAGCGCAAATGTCGGCTTCATGGCTGCCTATCCGAAAAAAGGTGAAGAGCCCCGCGTCTTCGCGGTCCAGCCGGGCAGTACTAAGGCGCATTGCAGGCGGCTTTTATGTTTTTCTACGGCATCACCGCCACGACGACGCGCTCCTGCCCCGGGCGCTTGAAGACCCGGAGCGCGATCCCATATTCTCCTCAAATCGCCGGGCAATTACGACGGCGAGGCGGGCGGCCACAATGGCGTCCGGCAACTAACGTTGGTCGCTTCTTAAAGGACCTTCATATGACCCGTGTAACAGCGCTTTCGAACCCCTTGCTCCTTGGTTTTGAGGAGATCGAACGACTGGTCGATCGTGCGACCAAAGGGGGAGACGGTTACCCGCCCTATAACATCGAGAGGATCGCCAAGGATGGCGAGAGCGGAGAGTTGCTTCGCATAACTCTCGCGGTGGCAGGTTTTACCCGCGATGACCTCGAAATCACGCTCGAAGACAAACAGTTGACGGTCCGGGGTCGGCAGCAGGACGACAAAGCTCGTGATTATCTCTACCGAGGCATTGCATCCCGACAGTTCTCACGGACGTTTGTCCTTGCAGACGGCATCGAAGTCAAAAGCGCGGAGCTCGCGAACGGCCTGCTTGCAGTCGACCTGCACCGGCTTGAACCGCAGCGCCTCGTGCGACGGATTGAGATCGGAACGGCTAGGCCAAACAAAAGCCGGACCTGAGCTGAGTCTTTCACGTCACAGCCCCGGCGACCGAATCGTCGGAGGATCGGAGCAGACGAGCGGACTGGGATGCCATGCGATACCCGCAGCTTCCGGATCTGCGATGAGAGCCCGGCCTCGACAAATGGAGGAAGAGCGTCATGACTAGCAAGACAACCGCAAAAGCCACGGAATTTCACGACGTTGTAGGGGTTATGAGCGAACTCGAACTCGCTCGGCTTGGCGGTGGCGAAGTCGCCTACATCAAGACGTTGACCTCTGACGAAGCGCTCGAGATGTTTCCCCAGATCGAAGGCTTGCCGAAGGGTATTCCGCTTTTCTCGCTGCACGCGGCCGACGGCACTCCGATTGCGCTCACCGATACGCTGCAGGCGGCGATCGGACATGCGCAGGAAGACGAGTTGTCGATCGCACCACTGCACTGACGGCCGGCCAGGCGGGCGCCAAAACTGCGTCCGCTTAGCTCTTAGGAATGGTTGGGAGCCGCATTTAACCGCAGCGGCTCTGAAGCTTCGCTTCAAGGTCTCTCAAGGGTGATAATGGGCGTACTGACCCTTCGCTTTGAAACGCTCGAGATAGCCCGGAACCACCCCATCGATCGAAGCCGGCCGCGCAACATCCAACGCGGCAATTGTTCGGCCATCCCGTACTGCGGTTTCGGAGACGACATTGTCTGACTGCAGCAATCGGACCTGATCCACCGTCATCGGCCGCAGGCTATTGGGCAGCGGCGAACTCAAGATTGCCAGGAGCTTCGCTATCCCGAAGGGAATTGGCAGCAGCAGGCGACGCCTGTCGGCGTATTGCATCGTCAGTTTGAGAAGATCCCGGAAAGTCGCGACCTCCGGCCCGCCAAGCTCATAGACCGTGCCCGGCGTCCCGAAGCCTAGACCGGCTGCCGCAGCGGCGTGCCCGACATCGCCGACGAAGACGGGTTGAAATTTAGTCCGGCCGCCACCGATCAGGGGAAGGAACGGGCTGATCCTCGCCATCGCGGCAAACCGATTGAAGAATTCGTCTTCTGGTCCGAAGACGATGGAAGGCCGCAACACTATTGCCGACGGAAATTCCGCGAATGTGGCTTCCTCCCCGAGCGCCTTCGTTCGGGCGTACTTGGCGGGTGAAGATTTGTCCGCGCCGATCGCCGAAATATGGATCACCCGCTGAGCGCCCGCCGCCTTCGCTGCCTTGGCAACGGTGCCTGCGCCTTCAGTATGGATGGAATCGAATGTTTGCGCGCCTGTCGGTGCTAAAATTCCCACGGCGTTGATCACGATCTCAGCACCCTCCACTGCCCTCGCAACGGAATCGGCGTACCTGAGATTGGCTTGGACCGGATAGATTTGACCGACGACGCCCATGGGTTGCAGATAGCCCGCGAGATCGGGCCTCCGAACTGCGGCGCGGACCCTGTAACCCTTACGCGCCAGCGACCAGACGATATGGCGGCCGACGAATCCCGATCCCCCGAATACCGTCGCCAGTCTGTCGTTATCTGCCATCCCAAACCTCACCGAGCCGCCAGCCGCATGCTTCCCGCACCTACCCCACATCTAGCGGCCCGCAGCGGCGGTGTGAAGCACCGCAAATCGTGCTCGGTGCGGCCCGACGGCACCTTCATCGGTCCTCGGCATCTGGGTGCGATTAGAGGGCCGCAAAGCGCGCGCAATTGACTTCCGCGCCAGCACAATTTACCTGACACCCCACAAGCCCAGATGGCGGAATTGGTAGACGCACTAGTTTCAGGTACTAGCGCTCACAAGGCGTGGAGGTTCGAGTCCTCTTCTGGGCACCATAAATCCGGCTCCTGCC
>JBEVLH010000419.1:0-5514 GCA_040509255.1 Hyphomicrobium sp.
GTCGTCGCCGGCTGGTGCTGATCCGTCGCGACGACGTCGAACATCTCGTGATGACCGGTGGCCCCGTTGATGTCGTGATTGAAACGGGGATCAATAGCCCCGCCGCGCGTTCCGCCATCGTGGCGCCGGACGAGGTAGCCCCGCCGCCTCCCGTCCGCCGCACACCGGTTTTTAGCCACGCAGAATCCGCGCCGCTGATGGGCGTGCGCGAACGCTAGGCGGAATTAGCTTTTAACGTAGCGGCTCGACGTCGCCGAAATCGGCCATCGTGAGCTTGTGAAGATCGAGGCGGCGCGTCGCGCTCGCAACGAGATTGCTTTTAAGGCTCGAAAGCTTGTCGGCAGCTGGCGTGTACGCAGCGGTGCGATCCGCCTGAAGATCGGAAATGATAAGGGCCGGAGCCTTGGCCTGTTCGGCACTGATCGCCGGAACCGACCAAGCGACCGCAGCAACAACCAATCCAGTCGCTGGAATGCGCCGACGACCCATCACGACCCACCTCATCCACACATCGTCCGCTGACGGACTTATGTGAATGTCGGATAGAAAACTTAAGGGGCGATTAAACGCCGTCCCGAAACGCGTCGACGCCTCGGAACGTGTCGTTATTCCTCGCGATAAACGCGCTCCCGCCGCTCGTGGCGTTCCTGTGCCTCGACCGACAGCGTCGCGATCGGGCGGGCGTCGAGCCGTTTGAGGCCGATGGGCTCGCCCGTGTCTTCGCAATAGCCGTATGAGCCATCTTCGATCCGGCCCAGCGCCGCGTCGATCTTGGCGATCAGCTTCCGCTGACGGTCGCGCGTCCGCAGTTCCGTCGCCCGGTCCGTTTCCGACGTCGCCCGATCCGCAAGATCCGCATGTTGCGTGGAATCTTCATGAAGGATCGCGAGTGTCTCGCGCGTCTGCCGCTGGATCTCATCCTTCCAGTCGAGCAACCGCTTACGGAAATACGCCCTGTGCATATCGTTCATGAAGGGCTCGTTTTCCGAGGGCCTGTATGCCGGCGGAAGAACGATATCTGCAATCTTTACGCGCGCAGCCATCTTCTTGCTTGTGCCCTCTGATTTCTTTGCGGCCGTCGTCTTCGAGACGGCCAAAGTTCGCGCAGGGGCTTTCTCCGCACTTGCCCCCTGGTGCGCTGTTGGCTTGGTAACGGCCGGAACGACTTTCCCCGTCGCGGCTTTCTTCGGCGCCCCTTTGTCAGCGCTCTTGCCGATTTTGGTTTTTATCGCAGCCAGCTTCTTTGCTTTGGAGGCCTTGTCCCCGCTTGCCGCAGCCGACGCGCTGCCCTTCGCAGGGGTCTTGCCCTTTGCGCCGGTCTTCTTGGCGTGCGCCTTTAACTTCGCCGACTTCGTTCCGGTTGCCTTGCTCATCGTCCGCCTCCCCAGAGGCTTGGCTGATACGAGCCGATTCCTGGGCCGAAAGTCCTACCGCGACTCGGCCCCCGTTCGGCCGACCCTTATCTATGCGCGACGCCCTCTGAGTCAAGCACGCGACGAAGCCATGTTAAATACGCAGGAGCCACATTTTACGAATATATTCCAATGGCTTGATCACAAAGCAAGGGCTTGACGACGACCCGCGTGCTCACAGCTTGAGGCCAAGGAGTGCGCTTCGGTCACCTTGCCTCCGACCAGGCTGCCCGCCTACAGAGCACGAATGGACTTCGAAGGGACCTCCGCCTACGTCGCAACGCCCGACCTCAAGATCGCGGTGAACGCCGCCGTGAGGCTCGAACGGCCACTCCTGATCAAGGGCGAGCCTGGCACCGGCAAATCGGTTCTGGCGGCCGAAGTGGCTAAAGCGCTCGATGCGCCTCTGATCGAATGGCACATCAAGTCGACCACCAAGGCCCAGCAGGGACTTTATGAGTACGACGCAGTCTCGCGGTTGCGTGATGGTCAACTCGGGGACGCGCGCGTCAAGGACATCGCCAATTACATCAAGCGCGGCAAGCTCTGGGAAGCGTTCGATGCACCGACACGATCGGTGCTTCTCATCGATGAAATCGATAAGGCCGACATCGAATTCCCCAACGACCTTCTGCAAGAACTCGATCGCATGGAATTCTTCGTCTACGAGACGGGCGAGACCATCAAGGCCAAGACGCGCCCGGTCGTGCTCATCACCTCCAACAATGAGAAAGAGCTTCCCGACGCCTTTCTGCGCCGATGCTTCTTCCACTTCATCAAGTTCCCCGACGCCGAAACCATGCGCCAGATCGTCGAGGTGCATTTTCCCGGCCTGAAGAATCGCCTCGTCAGCGATGCGCTCCGCGTATTCTATGAACTTCGCGACGTCCCGGGCCTCAAGAAAAAGCCGTCGACATCCGAATTGCTCGACTGGCTAAAGTTGCTTCTGCACGAAGATATCGACCCGGCGCTTCTCCGTGAAAGCGATCCGCGCAAACTCGTCCCGCCGCTCGCCGGTGCGCTCATCAAAAACGAGCAAGACACCCACCTCCTCGAGCGGCTCGCGTTCATGACGCGTCGCCGCAACGACTAGAAACCGGGAGCACTTCAGCCATCGCTGCCATTCCCAGCGTTCAGTTGTCGCTGCCTAACTGAACGGAAGATAGATCGAAATAACTAGCGCGCGCCGGCGAGAACAGCCGGAAAGCGGCTTTCAACCCCAGCGTTCTTTCGGATGGCCGAGAGTGTGCTAAGTCCTTGCGTAATCTGGCTGGCGTAAAAAGCTGCAAAACGACGCGCTTATTTGTCGCGAGCAGTAACCACCATTGCGGGCCCAACTGGAAATATAGCTTCCGCCACGGCACTTGATTTACTGCGGTGTCCTACAAATTGCACTCAGCGCGTCTCTCCTTCCGCGGAACGAGACGCTGCAGCAATCACTCATCCCTGGCTTTGGCAGGCCGGTGCCCCATTCATCGCTCGAACGTTGGACCTTCTCATGTGTGGCATATTCGGAATTATCGACCTGAAGAGCCGGCGTTCGGTACCCTTGTCGGTGCTGAAGCGCGCGGCCGATGCCATGATCCATCGTGGTCCCGATGAAGATGGTTTTATTCAGCGTCCGGGTTTTGGATTTGCCTCACGCCGGCTCAGCATCGTCGGCCTCGCCGATGGCCAGCAACCCGTCTTCAATGAAGACAAGTCAATCACCGCCGTCTTCAATGGCGAAATTTTCGATCATGACGATTGGCGTCAGCACCTCAAAGGCCTCGGCCACACGCTGACCACGCACTGCGACACCGAACTCTTTCCGCACATGTGGGAACAGTACGGCGAGGACATGTTCGAGAAATTCAACGGTCAGTTCGCCGTCGCGCTCTTCGATGACCGCAAGCAGAAATTCATCCTCGCTCGAGATCGCTTCGGCATCTGCCCGCTGTTCTGGACCCGCACCACGCGCTTCGGCACCGACTGGCTGATTTTCGGATCCGAGATCAAGACCATCCTCGCGACCGGGCTCGTCGAACCGAAGGCCGACCCGCGCGGCATCGATTCCGTTTTCAACTTTCTCGCCGTGCCAGGACCCTTCAGCTGCTTTGAAGGCATCAACATCCTTCCGCCCGGCCGTTTTCTGACGATCTCGCGCGGTCGCGTCGGCGAAGACGCGACGATAGACGAGCGCACCTATTGGCAGATGGACTTTCCCGAGATGGGGAAGGAAACGCGCTTCGCCGACGAGACCAAACTCGTCGATGATTTCGAACGCGTTCTCTATGACGCCGTGAAGCGCCGCCTGCGCGCCGACGTGCCGGTTGCTTCGTATCTCTCCGGCGGCGTGGATTCGAGCACGGTCGTCGCGATGGCCAAAGCCATCCTCGGAGCCGCGCCCGCGACGTTCACCGTCAAGATCCGCGATCCCAAGCTCGACGAGACCGAGCAGGCCGCCGTCATCTCAAAACACCTTTCCGCCGATCCCTACATCGTGCCGTGTGGATCCGACGACATCGTATCGAACTATCAGAAGCTGATCGTTGCAACCGAAGCCCCCGTGACGGATACGTCGTGCACGGCGTTGATGATGCTCGCCGCCAAGGTCCACGAAACCGGCTTCAAGGTGGCACTCACCGGCGAAGGCTCCGACGAATGGCTGGCAGGCTATCCGTGGTACAAGTTCGATCGCATCATCAATTGGCTGGGCAAACTGTCGGGCGGCAAGCTGCCACCGGTGATGCAGCGCTATTTCCATCGCTGGCTCGGCTGCAATGACGACGCGATGGCCTACCTCGATAAATGCGCCGCCTCCTCGGGCGGAATGCACCCCTTCCAGCGCTTTTACGATCTTCTCGGCGCCTCGCGCTTCCGCTTCTACAGCCCTGCCATGCTCGGCCAGTTGGCTGGCCACGATCCTTATGCCGCGATCGAGCCCGATCCTACGCGCGCCAGCAAATGGCATCCCGTCAATCGCGGCGTGTATTGGGCCGGCAAGATTCATCTTCCCGGTCAGCTCTTGAGTCTCAAGGGCGACCGCATCGCGATGAGCCAGTCGGTCGAGATGCGCTATCCGTTTCTCGACAACAACGTCTTCGACTTCCTGTCCGGCATCGATCCGAAGTGGAAGCTCAAGGGGCTGACGGAAAAATATCTTCTCCGCCGTGTCGCCGAGAAATGGTTGCCGAAGTCCGTTGCCTGGCGCCCCAAGGGCATGTTCCGCGCCCCGCTCGACGGCTTCTTCCTCGATCAGCGCCTGGCTTACGTTGACGAGCTTTTGAGCGAGGAGTCGATCAAGAAGGCCGGCTACTTCGATCCCAAGGCCGTCAGCGAATGGCGCACCAAATATAAAGATCTGTCGCCGTGGGGCTACCAGCGCTCATCGGCAGAGCTCGGCCTCGTCGCCGTTCTGGCGACCCAGCTTTGGCATCACACCTACATCGATCCGACGCTCGCCAACTTGCCGGACTGGCGCACGCTTGCCGGCGTTCCGAACGAATGGACCGACCTCGATTTCGCCGAGAGCATGGAAAGCGTCGCCTGATCGGCGACGCTGATCTCAGGCCGTGGTGCCGTACCCTTTGAGGAACAGCGACACCCCTGACTTGACGTTCTTCTCGATCTCTTCGCGCGGCGGCGCTTCACTCAGCACGCCATAGAGCCGCGCTTTCACCATGCCGCCCTGGATGACTTCGCAAAACTGCGCGGCGGCGAGCCGCGTGTCCGGAATCTTCAATCGGCCCGCCGCAACGTGATGATCGAGATACTTCGCCATCGCAGTGGTCACCCGCACTGGTCCGGCTTCATAGAACTCTGACCCGATCTCCGGCATGCGCTCGGCGACACCGATCACGATGCGATGCGCCGCGATGACGAACGGCTCGGCCAAAGCCGAAAGCATCTCGACGCCAAAGCGCGTCAACACCTCGACGATCGGCTGATCGACCGCGAGAAGCGCGATCTTCTCGGCGATATGCCGGTCGCGATGCTCGGCGCAGATCGCCGTGAAAAGATGCTCCTTGTCCTGGAAGTAGACGTAGAGCGTTGCCTTCGAAACCTGGGCCGAACGCGCAACGTCGCTCATGCTCGTCGCATCGAAGCCAAGCTCCGAAAA
>JBEVLH010000420.1:0-3290 GCA_040509255.1 Hyphomicrobium sp.
GTGGCTAAGGCCTCGCCCGACCTGATGATGGTCGTCCATTTGCTGTCGCCCGATAACTCTCGCGACACGCTTTTCATATCGAACTACGCCAACGTCAACGTCGTCGACACGCTGACGCGTATTCAGGGCGTCGGCTCGATTACGGTCTTCGGTGGCCGGGATTACTCGATGCGGGTGTGGCTGGATCCCGACAGGCTCCAGTCGCTGGCGCTCACCGCAAGCGATGTCGTGACGGCCCTGCAAGGCCAGAACGTCCAGGTCGCGGCCGGCATTTTGAATCAGCCTCCGATCAAGGATCCCGGCGCATTCCAGGTGACGGTGCAGACGCAGGGTCGTCTGATAGATCCGAAGGAGTTCGGAAATATCATCGTCAAGCAATCGAGCAATTCGGTTGTTCGTGTGAAAGACGTTGCCCGGGTCGAACTCGCGGGCCTCGACTACGGCGTCAACTCCTACCTCGACAAGCAGGCGGCTGTCGGCCTCGGCATCTTCCAGCTTCCCGGATCCAACGCCATCGACACGGCGAAGAAGATCCAGGATACGATGAAGGATGTTTCCAAGAATTTCCCGCCGGGTCTTGAATATACGATCGTCTACAACCCGACCGATTTCATTCAGCAGTCGGTCAACGCCGTCATCCATACGATCCTCGAAGCCATAGTGCTCGTCGTGATCGTCGTGATCCTGTTTTTGCAGACGTGGCGCGCGGCGATCATTCCGATCGTGGCGATCCCCGTATCGCTCGTCGGCACATTCTTTTTGATGGCTTTGTTTGGCTTCTCCCTCAACAACCTGTCGCTCTTCGGCTTGGTGCTCGCCATCGGCATCGTTGTCGACGACGCCATCGTCGTCGTCGAGAACGTCGAGCGCAACATGTCGAACGGGCTCAGTCCGCGAGAGTCCGCCTATCGCACGATGGAGGAAGTCGGCACTGCACTCATCGCGATCGCGTTGGTGTTGAGCGCCGTGTTCGTGCCTTCGGCCTTCATCACCGGTATATCCGGCCAATTCTATCGCCAGTTCGCGCTGACCATCGCCGGTGCGACCGTCATCTCGCTGATCGTGTCGCTGACGCTGTCGCCTGCTCTCTGCGCACTGCTTTTGAAACCCCACGCCGAGCAGCAGCGCCACAGCATTCTGACCTGGCCCATCCGCGCCTTCTTCAGTGCATTCAACTGGAGTTTCGAAAAACTTTCGCGCGGCTACGGCTGGGTCGCGGGCCGCGCCGTTCGCTTCGCGGCGATCATGCTTCTCGTTTACGCCGGCCTCATCGCGTTTGGCCTCAACGAGTTTCGCAAAACCCCGATCGGCTTTATTCCCGATCAGGATGGCGGCTACCTGATCACCGTCGTCCAGCTTCCGCCGGCGGCCTCACTGGCGCGCACCGATGCGGTTAACCGGCGCATTGTCGACGAAGCATTGAAGGTTCCAGGCGTCGCTCATTGCGTGAGCCTCGTCGGCTTTTCCGGCGCGACGCGTGTGAATGCGTCGAATGCCGGCGCCGTCTTCGTCGTGCTGAAGGACTTCGAAGAGCGTTCCAAAGATCCGAATATGTCTGCGGCCGCGATCCGGGGAACGTTGCTCAAGAAATTTTCCCAGATCCAGGAAGGCCTGGTCCTCGTGGTTGCGCCGCCTCCGGTTCGCGGCCTCGGCAGCTCCGGTGGTTTCCGCATGATGGTGGAAGATCGATCCGGCGCGGGATCCGGGGCCTTGCAGCAAGCCGTCAACGCTATGATGGGCAAGGCCGCCCAAACGCAAGGCGTACGCCAGGTCTTCTCCCTGTTCGAAACGTCGACTCCCCAGCTTTACCTCAACATCGATCGCGTCAAGGCGGAAATGCTGGGCATCCGCATTCCGGATGTCTTCGCCGCGCTTCAGACTTATCTGGGTTCGCTCTATGTCAACGACTTCAACATCCTCGGACGCACGTTCCGCGTGACGGCGCAGGCGGAAGGCGGCTACCGCCTCGAGCCGAAGGATGCGCTCAACATTCGCGTCCGCAACGAGAATGGGGACGTCGTACCACTCGGCTCCTTCGTGACCGTAAGCGATATTTCAGGCCCGTCTCGCGTTCCGCGCTACAACCTTTATCCCGCGGCCGAACTCGATGGTTCGGCGGCTCCCGGATTTTCCCAGGGTCAGGCCATCGACATCATGGAAAAGATGGCCGATTCGACTTTGCCGCGCGGCTTCAGCTACGAATGGACCGACTTGGCGTATCAGCAGATCCGAGCTGGCAACACCGCCATTTTCGCCTTCGCATTGGGCGTCGCGTTCGTGTTTCTCGTGCTCGCAGCGCAATTTGAAAGTTTGACGCTGCCGCTCGCGGTCATCCTGATCGTTCCGATGAGTTTGATTGCGTCGATCTCGGGCGTCGTCATTCGCGGCATGGACAATAACATCCTGACCCAGGTTGGCTTCATCGTGCTCATAGGCCTTGCGGCGAAGAACGCCATTTTGATCGTGGAGTTTGCCGAACAACTCGAAGCCCAGGGTCGAACGCGTTTTGAAGCGGCAACAGAAGCCGCGCGCCTCAGGATGCGCCCCATCATCATGACGTCCCTGGCTTTCATTCTCGGTGTCGTGCCGCTGGTGTGGGCTGTCGGCGCCGGCGCCGAACTCCGCCAGGCGCTGGGTACGGCCGTCTTCTCGGGCATGATCGGCGTGACGGTCTTTGGCCTGATTTTCACGCCCGTCTTCTACGTGGTCTGCAGATGGATTTCGGGGCTCGGCCGGAGCCGATCCGCAGAACATCACGAGCCGCCGGCCCATCCCGCCGAATAGGAGGGGCAGCGGTCGCTCCTCCGCACCGCGCAAGCCTCGCACATGACGCCGGAGTCAGACTTGGCTCCGGCGTTTTGCATTTCGCGGCGGAGAGAACCGGAACGGCACCATGAACAGAAGAGAGCGGCGGCGCGCGTTAGCGACTTCGCCTGCGATTTCGCAGCGTTTCGATCACCCCGAGGCTGCTCGCCATTATCACGAAGCGGTCCAGTACCTGAAACAGGACCGGTTGGACGAATCGGACATTGCACATCGCCGCGTGCTGACGCTTGTTCCAAACCACGCACCGACCCTTCACCACCTCGGGCTGATCGCGTTCAAGCGCCAAAATCCTGACAGCGCCGTCGAATTCATCCGGCGAAGCGTCGCCGTAAAGCCCGACTATCATGAGGCTTGGCACAATCTCGCAATCATCCTGGGCGAGATGAGCCGATCGGAAGAGGCGATTGACGCCTGCCGCCAGTCCTTGGAACTGCAGCCAGATAGTGCCGAAATCCATACAACCC
>JBEVLH010000421.1:0-3576 GCA_040509255.1 Hyphomicrobium sp.
TGTCGTGCCGTCAGTTGGCCATGGCGACCCGCTTTCTTGCACAATTTGGCAGCAATCCATCGACCGGACTGGCCGTCGTGCAACCCGAACGAGCGCGTCGGATTAACGCGCTCATGCTGACGTGCGGTCACTACGACGGGTCCGGGGAATTCGCTTATCGCGTGGGGCTGCCGGGCAAGAGTGGAGTCGGCGGTGGTATTATCGCCGTCGCTCCCGGCAAGGCTTCGATTGCGGTCTGGTCGCCCGGGTTAGACCCATCCGGCAACTCTCGGCTTGGGCAGATGGCGCTGGAAGCGCTGGCGAAGAAGATGGGATGGTCTATTTTCGGCGCGTAAGCCGCTGGTGGTCTGGATCTCAGCATGAGGCGAAGGCGGGCGTCGAAATCGCACAGCGTCACGATCAAATTTTGAGGAGTTCGGGCGAAAAGCAACCGTTATCAATTCACTGGCGGGCTATCCCTGCCCGCAGATCGCGCAAAGGTCCGACTGCCTTTCGCGCGTCGCACATATGAGGTCGTCGCCGAGGACGAACGATGGGCCGATCACCGTCTACGCATACCCTCGGAGTCTTGGATCGCCGCCTCGTGATACCAATTCGCGCCGAACTCGACGCGGCCGTATCGGCCTACCGGCATAATCGCTGCCGCCTGCTTGACGAGACGCGCGCCATGCAACGACGCCCTTCCGCCTCGGGGGAATTGGTAGATCTTGGCTGTCGGCCGAATGGACGTTTCAGTCATTTTAGCCTCTCTTCAATGTCGCACACTCGCACGAAGCATCTTCGCTCGTCTTTCAATTACGCCCGAAAAATCTGATGCCTCAATTAAAATCAGCAGTTGCACATATTATGGGCATGCTAGCTTTTGCATCTTTCGGTAGCATCCGCGCGATGGTGAACGCTTTTGCGGCCATCGTGTTCCGCCGCATTGCCTTTGGTGCTGAACGGGCATGCGTCACATGAGGAGGTCGGATGCTGACTGCCGTTTCCCACGTTGAGTGCCATCGCCTCAGCACCGGGAATGCGTCTCGAAGCATCTTCAAAGCTGCCCGTAACGTTGCCCGACGGCGTGACGGCGGCATCCCTGTGAACGCCATTTCCCCCAAAGATCAAAGCGCCGTCGCCGCGCCCCCCACGCCTTCGGGCTTATGCGGTCAGCTGTGCCATCGGCGGTCGCGCACCCACTAGGAATTCACAGACGTCAACTTAGGGAGCTGTCTAGAATGACGAAGTACAAGCTTGAGTATATTTGGCTCGATGGCTACAAGCCGGTGCCCAACCTGCGCGGCAAGACGCAGATCAAGGAATACAGCTCGTTCCCCGATCTCGCCGATCTCCCGCTTTGGGGTTTCGACGGTTCCTCGACCCAGCAGGCTGAAGGCCACAGCTCCGATTGCGTGCTGAAGCCTGTTGCTCACTATCCTGATCCCGCTCGCACCAACGGCGTGCTTGTGATGTGCGAAGTCATGATGCCGGATGGTGTCACGCCGCACGCCTCCAACAAGCGCGCGACCATCCTCGACGATGCAGGCGCTTGGTTCGGATTCGAGCAGGAGTATTTCTTCTACAAAGGCGGCCGTCCGCTTGGTTTCCCAGAGTCTGGTTATCCCGCGCCGCAGGGTGAGTATTACACGGGCGTCGGCTACAAGAACGTTGGAGACGTTGCTCGCAGCATCGTCGAAGAGCATCTCGATCAGTGCTTGGCCGCTGGCATCAACCACGAAGGCATTAACGCCGAAGTGGCTAAGGGGCAGTGGGAATTCCAGATCTTCGGAAAGGGCTCCAAGAAGGCCGCCGACGAGATGTGGATGGCGCGCTACCTGCTCCTCCGCCTCACGGAGAAATACGGCATCGACATCGAGTTCCACTGCAAGCCGCTTGGCGACACGGATTGGAACGGCTCTGGCATGCACGCCAACTTCTCGACCGAGTACCTCCGCACGGTCGGTGGCAAGGCGTACTTCGAGGCGCTGATGGCGCAGTTCGACAAGAACCTCATGGACCACATCAACGTCTACGGCCCGGACAACGACAAGCGTCTGACCGGCAAGCACGAGACGGCACCGTGGAACAAGTTCAGCTACGGCGTCGCCGACCGTGGCGCCTCGATCCGCGTGCCCCATTCGTTCGTGAAGAACAACTACAAGGGCTACCTAGAGGATCGCCGTCCGAACTCGCAGGGTGACCCATACGCCATCGCTTCTCAGATCCTGAAGACGATCTCGGAAGTTCCGGCCGCTGCTGCCGCCAAGGCTGCCTAAGGTTCTTTCGTGGCGCCGGCTCTCTCCAGTCGGCGCCACGACTCTATCTGCTCCCGGGTGGGCCGAGATCCGATTTCTCGATCCAGGCGTCCAGGCCTTTGCGTTCACGTTCGGCTAGGGATCAGCCCGATTTTCGACTGAGCAGCGCCGATTTCCCACGCCCCGACCATCCCCTGCGGTGTTTGCTTTTGCGGGGCGCATGCTTCGCACCGGCCTTCGCCTCCGGCGGGGTCACTTCGGCGATAAGCTCGACTGGCGCTTTCGCTTGCAACTGGACGACCTTGTAGCCTCCCGCTTTCAATTTCGCGAGAATCTGCGGAACGGCGTCCGCTGTCCATTTGTGGATGTCGTGCATCAGTATGATGCCGCGTCCTCGTGCTTTGAGGCCCGCCATCACCCGAGCGACTACCGGCGCCGTCGAGCGCACGCGCCAGTCGTTTGAATCGATATCGACTGCAAACTGCGCAATGTTTCGGCTCTTGAAGTAGTCTTCCGAAAGTTTGCTGCTGCTGAGATACGGATAACGGAAGAACGGCGCCACGGGCGTCGGGCTGTTTTTCTGCACGATATCGAACGTCGCCTCGACCTCGTGCGTGATTTCAGGCAAGTTCAGCCGCGCCACGTTCGGATGCGTCCAGGTGTGCGTGCCGATCGTATGACCTTGCTCTGCGACTTCCTTCACCATCTCGGGGTGCACGGCGACCATCTCGCCGACCATGAAGAATGTCGCTTTTGTGCACTCCTTCGCGAGCGCAGCCAGAACCTCACGCGTGTCTTGCGGCGAGGGCCCGTCGTCGAACGTCAAAACCACCTCGCCCGGCGCGAGGAAATTGGGATCTCCATGTGGTGATCCAAACCACGGTCCGCCGGCCGTATCGACCTCGATGGTCCGAGACACACCAAGGGCGCCAGGCGCACATGCCTCGGCCGCGTCGGCGCGCGTCGCCGTCGCCAGCGCGAATATTGAAAAACCTGCCCCCGCGATCAGGCTGAGTTTCGTTATCGACCCCATGCTTCCACTTCCCCCTGCGGGAATAGATAAACGTCGCAATAATCAAAAAAGCGTCACCTCGCGTACACTCCCGTTCGGCCAAACGCTGCCCGTCCATACAACACGGTGGGCTGAAGAGGCGAGGGGGGAGGACCGGTAGCTACGGAGTTTGGGCGGTGGCCGACGGCCGCGGTCAATAAATCGCATTGAGCATTCATCGAATAGGGACGGTCGTTTACCCGGCCGCAATCGAATCTCTGCCACAGTTAACCGGCAAGGTCTGAACTTGACCCGACCAGGAGCCGATGTGCGTAAATTCGTTCTGTT